>JANLWR010000915.1:0-4671 GCA_031364625.1 Deinococcales bacterium
CCACCTCGTTCGGGTCGTTGACGGCTCTTGGACTTTTATCATCGAGACGGCTTGGTATCGCAATCAACCAAATACCCGTCCAAACGCAAATTCAATTCCAACCGAGGATTCACAAAAGTACGATCAATGGTTTTTTTATTCGAGCGCCCAATTCAAGAAAAGGCTCGGCTTTGCCGACAGCGCGTTTCCGTTCCTTCATTTTGAATCGGGGCAAGGTTTCGATTTTTTAAGAGGCATTTGCTACGCCGTTGTTTTAAACGCACCCGTTCAAGCCACTTGGGATTCGCCGAGTGAAATCTCCATGCAAAAACGTCAAGAGATAGCAGATTTGATTCAGCACATGCCGCTCAATTACCCCGAGCAACCCACTTGGGCTGACGCCCTGCCCGTGGCAATTCTTGGTAATTCTTTTCGCTTTGCTTGGAACGAAGCGGGGTCGGTATTGTGCCCCATCAGCGAAGAATTCGCGCTCGAGCTTTCAATTACGGCTGGATTGCACAATCGCAAGCCCACAAGCCAAGAAATTCAAATGATTGAAGCAGCTTTGCCTTAAACAAACTCGAGATTATCTAGGTCATTTGGTTTTCCGCGTTGATTGCTTCTTCAAAACTGCCAAACCAAGAGACCGTAAAAACAAGGCAGTATTCAAAATACGGGTGTTTCCGACCCGACCAACCACCAGTAAGTCCTTACCATCCAGTGTGACCAAAACATCAGCCTCTCCAGAGAGTGCCAACTCGAGCAAGTAATCATCTTTTGGGTCTTGTGTTTCAGCCCTTTTGGATAAACGTACCTTTGTACCTTTTTGTTGAATCAACGTTAGCAAGGCACGCGCTTGTTGTGGGGCAATCAGTTTGACAAATTTTTTACGGCTGCTGACTTCACTTAACTCGAGCAGGCATTCATTGTTGTACAACAATTTAAAACGTTCTTCGTAAAGCAAACGAATGACCGTCGCAGCGCTAGAAATTGGTGAAATTAAATCCGAAATCCAAACGCTGGTGTCCACCACTACTTTCGTGAACGTTTTTGACGGTAAGATTTCACTTCTTTTAATGCCAACGCATTGGCTTGGGATTCACTTAACACTTTCGCCCCAGTAGGACGCGTAAAAATTTGTGCCAGCAAATTATCTTCAGGAGCAGCATTCACGCCCAATTCCTCGAGCATGATTTCCAAAGCTTTTGTTCGGGTGCGAATACCCCGTGAGAAACGGAAGCGATCCAATCCAGATAAAGCTTTTTCGGAAACTCGAAGCATGGTCATATCAAAATTTTAGCACCGAAGTTTGAGGAGATATATTCACAATCGGTTAACTCGAGAATGACTTCAAGAACGCCTCTGGTTTGCTTAAGCATTTAGGCGAATCCATAAAATCAAAACTCGAGGTAAATTGAGTCAGATTGACAGAATTGCCCAGGAGACGCTGATGAAACTTGTTGCTGACAAAGAATATCCAGGTGTTGAAGAAACGTTGTTGGAAATCAAAGAATCAGGAATTTCGGACGAAATGCGTGATTACTCAATTTACGTGGTTGATGGCTCTTGGACTTTGCATACAACTGCGTATTGGTATCGGAATCAACCTAATTCACATTTAACCGACAATCCAATTTTTAAAAATTGGAATCGGGTGGAAAAATACGATCAGTGGTTTTTCTATTCTTTGGCAAGCTTTTACGAAGACTTGAAAACGAAGTCTTATACGTTTCGTTATGTTCAATCTGGTAGAAGTCTTGACTTTGTAAAAGGGTTTGCTTGCGCCGTTGTCTTGAATGCTGCAATTAAACCCGTCCGAGATTCACCTGATAAAATCACTTGGGGAAAGCGAGAAGAAATCGCTGATTTGGTTGAAGACATGCCTTTGAGTTACCCCGAGTATCCAGTTTGGGTAGATTCGTTTCCAATTGCAATTCTTGGTGATTCACTCCGACATTGGCGTGACGAAGCTGGGTCTGTATTTTGTCCAATCAATGAAGAATGGGCGCTCGAGGTTTCAATCATGGCTTGGTTAGACTACCGAAAACCCACAGACCAAGAAATTCAAATGATCGAAAAAGCCTTACCCTAAAAAACTCGAGCCTTCCATTTCCGCCACTCGAGAAATCAATAAAACTCCCTTCTCTCGATGTTGAGAGAAGGGTCGGGGATGAGAGAAGCGAGATTTAAAACTCAATCGTCGTCGTTGTTGCGGCGTGTCGTCGTCCCTGGGGCGCTCGAGCTTCCCGAATCACGGCTGGTGAATCCGTGGTCTTTGCGTTTGCCAAAGCCGCGTTGTTCGCCGCCGCCTTCACGGGGTGCAAATCCACCTTCACGGGGTTTGTAGCCGCCCTCGGGACGTGGGCTGCTCGAGTCGCGGTTGAATGAGCCACCTTCGCGTGGTTTGAAACCGCCACGGTCATTGCTGCCGCCTTCACGGGGACGGAATCCACCGCTCGAGCTTGTGCCTCGAGAATCACTGCCGCCTTCGCGTGGTCGGAATCCGCCACGGTCGCCGCCGGATGGACGGTCACTGCCACCACGCGAGTCGCTGCCGCCACGTGGCGAGAATCCACCTTCGCGTGGTTTAAAACCGCCGCTTCGTTCGCCGCCGTCGCGTCCGAAACCACGGCTTGGTCGGTCGCTGCTCGAGGAGCGGTCTGAACTTGGACGATCTGAGCTTGGGCGGTCACTGCCGCCGCCACGGTCAAATTTTGGTCGGTCTCCAAAGTCGCGTTTTGGTCGGTCATCGCCGCCACCAAATTTTGGTCGGTCGCCAAATTCGCGGCGTGGGGGTCTGGAGTCACGATCACCAAATTTTGGTCGGTCTCCGAAATCGCGTTTTGGTCGGTCGCCAAAGTCACGGTTTGGTCGGTCGCCACTCGGGCGGTCATCGCGGCGTGGGGGTCTGGCGTCACCGCCGCGTTCTTCGACTTTCTTCGCCAGGTTGCGCACCAGGGCGTTCAGTTCTTCGATGCGGGCGGTTAACAGCCCGAGTTGAATTTCGACACCACTTGGTTCGTCGCTGCCCAGGGTTGCGGCTTCCTCGTCGGTTGCCAGCACGTATTTGGGAGTTTCGTCGTGATGGGTTGCGTCAATCTGGTCATCCTCGAGGTCGCTTTGATCGGGGGCTACTTCGACCAGTTTTGGTTTGCGGGGTTTTCTGACGGTTATTGGTGCTTCGTTAACAACTGCTTTGACGGCAGTTTCATCAATGGTCTTGCGTGGCATACTGATCCTTCTTTCTTACGCCGAAGCGTGCTTACAGCAAACTATGAGCGCCTGATTGCGCTCGAGTCGTACCCTTGTGCGCCTTTTGGCGCTCGAGTTTGACATTGTACTCTTCTCGAGCCAGTTTCACACAGTTTTTGGCGTGTGTGGTTGTCTCGAGGGAACGAAGTGGTTGCTTTTTTGCTGTGATTCACAGCGCAGCCGCTTAAAGTGGGTTCTCGAACGTGAAAGAAACCTCACGTTCACTGCCTAAAGTGTCCCATGTTCGGGGACAACACCAAAGAGGCATATGCCCCGCCCCGTCTCGAGGAAACTGTATTCAAGCATCCTCTTGTTTGGGCTTTAATAGTCTGACTTTGATGTGCTAGGATTCTCAGGGTTGCGAACAGGTTTGCCTGGGCGCACTTTTCATAAATCAAAGCCGCACGCACAGTTTTTGCCTCCAGGACGAAGGTTCTGGGATTTTGTGTCGGAACGTGGCAAGCAAAGTAACACTGCCGCCAGTCAGACGACGGGCGCATAAGGAAGGGAGGCAGGGCTTGGAATCTTCAACAGGAGTTCTCTCAGAACTCGCCAAACGTGAACAAGCGCTCTCGAGCAAGGTCGAAGCCGCGAAGGTCGAGGCAGCCAAATTGATTTCGGACGCCGAAGCCAAAGCCAAAGACGTGCTCGGTAAAGCCGAAGGCGACGTTAAAACCTTGAGCGATGAGTTCAAGGCGCGTCGTGAAGCCGAGGAGAAAAACATTCTCGAGTCGGGTGCGGTCGCAGCCCGTTCAGCGGCGGATGCTGCAAAGTCTGCGGCGCTGACCAAGGTCGCGGATGCGGTCAAAACGATTGTGGGGCGTGTCTTACCGTGAGCTGCGACGTAGGAGCGTTGAATTTATGAGCTGCGACGTAGGAGCGTTGAATTTATGATCGCTGACATGGCACAGGTATTAATCCTGGGGCGCAAACGCGATTCTCTCGAGGTGGCTCGAGCGCTTCAAAACGCGGGTGTGGTTCATATAGACCCGCTCGAAGCCGGCGAATTGCCTCGCGCCGTGCTGCAAGGCGCAGATAGCGAGCGCAAAAGTGTTCTCGAGCGTCAACTCGCCCGTGCCGAATCGGCATTGGCGGCGTTGGGCGTTTCAGACGCAGTTGCCGATGAAAGCAAGCTGAAGGGCATTCCAGATTTGGGCGCGTTTCTCGAGGAGATCGGGCATCGTACCGATGTGCTGAGTAAAGAACACACCGATTTGGCTGCCGAGTTGGGCGCGATTGGTTCGTTCAACACGGTAACGAAGGCACTTGCTGATCTCAGCGGTTCGCTCTCGAAATCCGAGCGCGTTGGTATTTTGGGTTTCACGTTTGTCAAACCCGAAGAAATCGTCAAGCTCGAGCAAACCCTTAAAGACGCTGGTTTGAGTTATGCCTTGGGCAATAAAACGGCTGCGAATCTCGAGGCGGGTGTGCTGGCGGTTC
>JANLWR010000921.1:0-2498 GCA_031364625.1 Deinococcales bacterium
TGCCACCGCGCCGCGCCCCAACACGCGTTTCGCCCAAACCCGATTAAACGCGTTCAGGCTTTCGCCAATCCGCGTACCGCCAGACCAATCGCGCACGGTTTTACCGACATCATCCACCGCCGTGTCCACATCACGAGACTCGAGCAACTTGGAAATCCTCGAGAGGCGCGTGCCGAAAACAAACGTCTCGACCTTGCGTTTTTCCCCGCGAATGGCAACCTGTGTGACCACGTGCAAAAAATGCAGCAACATTCGGGCATAACGTTCCATCGAACCCGAAACGTCGGCAATCACAATCAGTGGTCGCGGTTTGGTTTTCCGTTCTTTCCACTCGAGCTTGAACCATTCACCGCCCGTTTTAAACGAAGCCCGCAAGCTGCCGCGCCAATCGAGTTTTTCCCCGCGACTGGATGCCTTAAACCGCCTGGTGCGGCGCATTCCAACCTGCCATTGAAAACCTTGCATGACCCGTCTTGCGGAAAGAATCTCGAGTTCGTTCATGTGATCAAAACGCTTGTTTTTCAAAACCTCCTCGCTCGAGTAGGTGAACGCCCGATCAGAGAGTTTTTCGGGTTTGGCATTCGGGTTTTCCTGGCGTTTCTCGCTTGCGGTTTCGCGTACTTCGGCAGGTCGCGCTTGATTGCGTTTTGGTGGCACGCCCACACGGTTTAACAATTCTTCAGGAATACCGCCCATGCCCAGATCGATCCAAAACTTTTTGAACACCGTCTCAAAATGCCCTAAATCCTCACGGCGCGTCACCAAACACGCTCGAGCGGTGTCTTTAAAGGCTCGAGCGTCCATGACCGAAATGACGGTTAGCGCCTGGGTGAAGGTTTGGGTTTGTGAAGCCGTGACCCGCACGCCAGCGATGCGTAAATCCCTGGCGAATTTCACTGCATGAGGCACAAGTTGCCCACCCGCACGCTCGAGGTTCGATTCCCAAATCATGATGTGATTCCCGTCGTAGGGGATGGTGTAGGGGATGGTCTGAGACCATCCCCTACGAAATATTCCCGCGCCCAATCCGCCGCGCCGATCAAACCCGCATCGACCCCCAACGCCGCAGGCACAAGCTCGAGATGGTACAAACTGCCAAGTTTCTCGAGGTTCTTTTGGACACGCTCGAGAAACCCTGGCGCAAGTCCCAAACCGCCGCCAATTACAGCTCGGGTGATGCCAAGTGTCACCCGTAAATCTGCAAGTTTTGCGGCGATCAAACCCGCGCTTTCCTCGAGTTTAGCGTTCGCTTCAACATCTGTTACCGCATTTGCAATCACAGCTCGAGCATCAGTCCAACCCCTGGAAACCGCGTAAGAATCCAATGCCGTTCCCGAAGCCACAAACTCGAGCGGAGCGCCATTCACAAGCGTAAAACCAAGATCGGCTTGCAAACCAAACGGTGTGGTGTGCAACCTCGAGTTCAGAATTAGACCACCACCAATACCTGTCGAAATCGTGACAAACACAAAATCGCGCACGCCAAATCCAGCCCCGAATACAGCCTCACCCCAGGCGGCGGCATCGGCATCGTTCAGCACAACCGTCTCGAGATTTAAAGCTTTCTCGAGCGTACCGCGCAAGTCAAAATCATTCCAACCCGTTAACGTTTTGGAATTCAGCGCCGTCACCCGACCATTCGCCACCCGCCCTGTCGCCGCCACGCCCAAGCTCGAGACTCGAGACACAAAAGGTTGAAGCAATTCAATTGCTACTCGAGAAACCGCCTCTGGCGTGGCAAGCTCTGGCGTACCAACCTGATGCCGCTCGAGAATCATTGCACCATCCACAAGCGCAACAGATATTTTTGTACCACCAATGTCAAGTGCCGCGATCATGACCCTCAGTTTAACTGGTTTGAATGTGTTAGACGCGGCGTTGCATCAAGCCTAGAATTTTTGCTGTGAGTACAGATTTCTTGAGATTATTTGCTAAGACGCTTGTTCCAAACCTCGAATATAAGCATCTGCTTCAGAAATGGCGGTGTCTGGAAAAACTTTAATGCCGTGCTGCTCAAGTAACGCAGTCGTCACGCCATGACCAGAAATGGTACGACCCGAGAAGCTACCATCATAAATGAAAGTTGAACCACAAGAGGGGCTTCCATCGGTCAGTAAAGCGACTTGAATATTATTTTGCTGTGCGAGTTTGAGGGCAAGATATGCGCCCTGTATATAAAGTTCGGTCACGTTCTGGTTTGTGTCCTCGAGCACCTCGGCGTTTTGTGTCAATACCGAAATCCCATTTCCATTGATGATCTCTGCCGCAGGGCGAGGAGTCGGAAATCCAGCCGAAACTTCAGGGCATATGTGAAACAGACGACCTTCGCTTCGCCACCGATGAATGATTGAAGCGTCCGTTTGCTTGTCACTGCCATCATAACGAATTGGAAGTCCAATAACTGACTTCTTGCAGTAGTTCATGAAAGCTGTCCCTCACGCAATCAACGATTTCTTGAATTTCAGAACCTCGGCTACTTTCGCCTGTTTTCGTTCCAA
>JANLWR010000933.1:0-5690 GCA_031364625.1 Deinococcales bacterium
CGTTCATGCTGGCTCGAGACCCCGATTTGATTGCATTCGTCAAAAAAGTCGCCGAAATGACACATGGAAAAGCGTATTTCACCACGCCGCACAATGTTGGGCAGTATGTGTTGATGGATTATGTGAACAAACGCGTTAAAACCGTGAATTGAGATTAAATTTGGGAATCTCGAGTTTCCATTTGAGGCTCGAGATTCTATTTTTCGGATTTTTTAGGTGGTAAAACCAATTAAGAGCGACAGGTGATCTTCAATGACAGAAGAGACTTTCTGGGAAATGCGTAATTTTATTTGTGAATTTTTGTATACTTTCTATTTTTCTGAAATTGAGGTTCAGAAACTTGATAAGTCTGATTTTTTAGCTATTTCAAACTATGTTGATGTAAATGAGCCTGAACTAGCATTTGAAGGAATGGTAAGCACTGCCATAGATTTAGAAATAAAAGTTGGTAGATACCGATATCAAAAAGCCTGCGATATTGCGAGGCAGATTAATCTTGACAATGACGATAACAGTATGATCACAGGGCGTTTTTGGTCTAATCTTCAAAAATACGATCCAGGTGATTATTAAAGGCAAAGTTTCTTTCAAAACTCAACCTCAATTTCACAACTATTCTCGAGCAAAAAAACCGATTCAATCGTGTACAATCTTGTTATGGAAATCGCATTGTCAAAAGATGCGCTCAGACGCATTGAAAAACTTCAAAGCAGTTTAAAAACCTCCCAAGCGGACGTGATTGAACAGGCGCTCGTGGAACTCGAGCGTAGAGCCGATAATTTTCGGGCGATTCTTGAAGATGATCCTGTAAACCATGATTTGTCCGAAGAGGACGGGTTAATGCTGGCACTCGAGGCGCAACGTGCGGTGCGGGATGCTCGAGGTTAGTGTTAAAAGTTGTTTTGGACACGAACGTCTTTATTAGCGCGATGCTTCACCCAAATGGCTTGTGTGGGCAGATCATTCGGGTTTGGGAACATCGGGCTTTTTTGGTTTTGTACAACTTCGAGTTACTCGAGGAAATCAAACTGGTTTGTGCGTACCCACATTTGAAAAAACGTTTGAAACGCAATCGGATTGGTGCGCTTGTCAATCAATTGCACTCGGACGGTTTGTACGTTAAGGGCAACCAAAACTCGAGAGATTCAAAAGACCCGAAAGACAATTTCTTAATTGCGATCACCGAGCAAGGTCAAGCCAATGCTTTGGTCAGCAGCGATAACATTGGGATTTTGGAACTGGGAGTGCTTGGAGAAGCTGTTATTTTAAAACCAGCCGAATTCTTAAATTTTTTACGGTTGCGTCAACTGATTGATTAAACCTTCAGTGTCTCTTCGCCGCCTTCACCCGTTTCTCGAGTTTCATTTTCAACCAGGCAATCAGAGACTCGAAACTTTCGGGCTGCGGATGCTCGAGTTGCATTTGCAAGACGCGTTTGAGCATGATTTTGCGGTGCGTGGTCAAGGTCATGGGCGTAGTTTTAAACGCATTTCGAGCTGTTGAAGTCCAGTGCCATCAGGATTTTCAATACTGGTTTCAAAAGTAAAACCAAATTGTTCAAAAAATCCACTGGCACGCTGGGGAGTGTTCAGCATAACGTTTCGGACAATGGCGGTCTCACGAAGCCAGTTGAGACGGTACTCGAGCAAAGCAGAGCCAATGCCAGTGCGGTGATAGGCTCGAGCGACCATACCCCAGTTTAGGCTGGCAAGAATTGCGCCTGGGAAAATGTAGACGCCACCGCAGGCAATCAAGTGCTTGCTGTGGTTCTCGAGCACAAAGAATGTATGCCCTGGGCTGTCAATTCCGTCGAGGTAATCGGTAAAATCGTCTCGAGTTTCGGGTTTAAAAAAGCCTGGAATGTTGGAATCGAGCACCCGCAGACACGCCAGGCGGTCTTTGCGGGTGTATTCTCGGATTTCCATGCCTCTAGCGTACCAAGCTTGAACGCTTAACGTGCAAGAATCGCGTTATGCTGAATTCGTGAAAAAATTCTTGTTGATTGGCTTTCTTGGTCTGTCTTTGGCTCGGGCTGGGGACATCGCGCATTTTGATTTGATTGGTTTCTCAAAGAGCGGCGCGTATCTGGCATTTGGTCAGGCGGCTGTTGGTGACGGGACTGGTTTTCCCTACGCGGGCATTGATGTGATTGATGTTGCCAAGAATGCTTTGGTCGCCAGTGCAAATGTCGATACCCAAACCGATAACTCGAGCACGGCTGGGGTGCGGGCGGCAGTGATGACCAAGGCTGCGCCGATGTTCAAAAAGTACGGGATTAAAACCGGCAACCAGGGTCGTTTTGTGGCGGGTGGCTTGGGTGGCGCTCAGGGTGCGGTGGTGGACAACACGCTCGAGTTTAACGCCAAGGGAAGTGCGTACCGTCTCGAGCTTTCGATGCGTGATGGCGGCACAGAAACGGACTGTGACGGTCACGCGCCGCAGTTTTTAAAAATCACGCTGACAGGAAAAACCAGCAGGGTGTTGCAAAACGACACCAAATTACCAAGCTCGAGACGTTGCGCGGCAGATTACAGAATGCACAGCGTTTTTGTTTACAACTCGAGCATGGTGTTGTTTATTTCGGTCAGCAGCGACGGTTTTGAAGGTTCAAACATCAAATTTATGGCGGTCACCGCAAGGCTGTAATTATTTTGGAAAGACTGGCAGGTTTAAAGCGCTGAGGCTCGAGTACACGACCTTCCAAGCCGTTTTTTTGTCTGTTACAAGTTGGGCGTTCCCAGTTCTGGCGACGCTTAATCCATTTTTCAGGGTGATGTTGAGTTTGAAATTCACTTTGGCGGTGTTGCTCGAGACGGTGGCGGTCACGTTGGCGAGGCTAAAACCTTTGAGCGGGTCGCTCGAGATCAGGGCGCGAAGCGATTCTGGGGCGTTTTGAATGAATTGCAACGTCCAGTTTGGATCGGCACATTTCATGCCTTCAAAGACTTGCCTGAAGGCGTTGGCGGCGGTGCTGGCATTTTGGGCTGGAGTGACTGAAGTTTCACCCGAGATTTGATTGATGGCTTCCGTCGCCCAGTGACAACTTGGCACGTCCACAAAAGCGGTCTGAGCGGTGGTTTGGGCGGTGAAACCCGAGAACGCCAACAGGCTCGAGACGGTCAGGAACGCCAGATTTTTTCGCATACTTCCTCCAAGAAATCTCGAACTTTAACTTGTTTCGAGCATAGTCCTTGAATTACAAAATGGGTGTGTCGCGGCTCACTCAAATCGAATTGGAACTTTACATTGAAAAGCTGACTCAAACTTGGGTATACTCCGATTCTCGAGTCATTCGAGGTAATCTATGGCAATCATTCGTTTTACCCGTCAACGTCAAGCCGTGCTCGAGGTGGTGCAAACCTCCCGCGAGCATCCTGATGCTGCCCGTGTGTTTGAAGCGGTACGTGAAACCGTGCCAAACATCTCCTTGGGGACGGTTTATCGGTCGCTCGAGGCACTGGCGCTGGAAGGGCATTTGATTCGGATTCAACAACCCGGTCAAGCCACGCGTTACGATGCGCGGTTGGACGGGCATTACCATTTCATCTGTGGTTCTTGCAGTGAGGTTTTTGATGTGATGCTCGAACTTCCTGATCTGGGCGGGGTTGCTGCCAGAGGCTTGAGCGGTTTTAAAGTCCAAAAAACCAAAGTCGAATTTCATGGCGTGTGTCAATCCTGCCAGAAGAATTAAAGCTTGATGCTTGATGTGAATACCATCATTCAAGCGTATTCTGAAGGTTATTTCTTAATGGACAATGGCGAGGGTTTGGGTTGGTACTCGAGCCGTCGCCATGCGCTGATTCCCTTAGATGAACGCTTTCACGTGCCGACGAGCTTGCGCCGAGCGCTAAACTCTGGGCGGTTTGAAACCCGCATCAATTCTAATTTTATGGGTGTGGTGAACGGTTGCGCCGCCCGAACGGAGACCTGGATCACCCCCGAACTCGAACAGATTTACCTCGAGTTAAACCGTGCCGGTTTTGCTTTTAGTTTTGAAACTTGGTTGGGTAATGAGCTGGCGGCTGGCATTTTGGGCATTGTGATTGGCGGGGCGTTTATTGGCGAAACCATGTTTTACGCCGTGCCTGAAGCCTCCAAGGTCGCAATGGTGCGCCTTGTGGAACACCTTCGCACCCGAGGTTTTCTACTGTTTGACGCGCAAATTCAAAATCCGCACCTGGCGCGTTTTGGCGCGTTTGAAATTCGGGAACGGGAGTACAAACCGTTGCTCGAGAAAGCGGTTCGGATGCCCGTAACTTTTCTGGACTCGCTCGAGATGTAAACTGAACCCATGAACTGGAGTAATTCATGACAACCCAAGGGATTCGTTTTGACAACGGACCAAAATTGTACGCGTTCGAGAATCCATTGTTTGAGATTGCCATCGATGCCCGCGTGGTCGTGCAGTCCAGACGCGGTTTGGAAGTCGCCACGGTTCGCACCAAGGACAACAGTCCGCAAGCGGTCACAGCGGGACGCATCGAACGCATCGCCACGCCCGAAGACCTGGCGGAACACGCCAAGCTCGAGGTTGAAGCGAACGACCTGAAATGGTTTTTGCGTGCCAAAGCCAGGGAGCGCCGTTTGAACGTCAAAATTATTTTGGTCGAAATCACGCTCGACGGCGAAAGCCTGACCGTCAGTTACTCGAGCGAGGAACGGATTGAGCTGCGCGGTTTGGTGCAGGATTTGAACACCAAAACCAGCGCTCAGATTCATTTTCATGCGGTGGGCGCTCGGGATCAGGCGCGGATCATGGGTGTGCTGGGCGTGTGTGGCACCGAAAATTGCTCGAGCCACCATCTCCAAGAATTCACGCCGGTTACGATCAGAATGTCCAGGGATCAGCAGTTGCCCTTAAACCCCGAAAAAATTTCTGGTCCCTGCGGGCGTTTGCTTTGCTGCTTGCAGTACGAGCATGACATGTACATTGAGCTTTTAAAAGATTTGCCGCGCAAGGGGGCAAAAGTGTGCAGCCACAACGACTCGAGTTTGGTGGGTAAAGTCGTGAAACTGAACCCGCTAAAAGGAACGGTGGATGTGCGTACCGATGAGGGGCAGTATTTTGAGGCTCGAGGGGATGAGTTAAAAGCGGTGCGGTGAAGGATTTTACAGTTTTTTGAGGCTCGAGGCGCAGATTGCTTCGGGCTTTTTTTCTCGAGTATCTTCAAGATGGGTTCTTGCGTGGCTTGAACCAAATTCTTTTGAAGATTCATCATTTCAAAAGAACCTCAAAATAATGAAAACCATTGACCCAAATCAAGACCACACGTCAGCATTTTAAACTCGAGCAAGTGGATGGAACTTTTGCGCTGTTCACCTCGTACCGTTCATAAATTCCAAGGAGATTCATGAAAAAACTGGCATTGCTGTTCAGCACCTTGTTTATCGGCGCGGCTCTGGCTCAAACCGCCATCGCCCCAAAAACCCTCGAGTTGCTCGAGAAAGCCAAAATCACCCAAGGCGGGCAATTGCTCGAGAACATGAAAACCTACCAGGAGAAAGCAACCCTGACCATTTACCAGAATGGGGCTGTGGCTGGCGCTTTGGACGGTCTTTCACTGGTCGATTTTAGCAAAGAACTGGTGCGTCTCGAGTTGAGCGCAGTCGGCAATTTGGCTCAGATTATTCAGGTGTCCCCAAACGACGCTTGGACTTGGACTGAGGCATCGGGTACGGTCAAACTGCCG
>JANLWR010000955.1:0-2605 GCA_031364625.1 Deinococcales bacterium
TCACCGGACAACACCCGTTCGAGGGCGAACCTCAAGAGGTCATGCGGGCGCACCTGTCCCAACAACCGCCCGACCCGTCGAGTTTGCGCGAAGGACGACACTCGCATGTGCTCGATCAAGTCGCACTCAGATTGCTCGAGAAAAACCCCGCAAACCGTTATCCTGACGCCTTAAGCATTCTGACGGCACTGTCCAAAGCCACCACGATTGAAGGTTAAGTTAAGCCCAAATTCTTGCTTGTTTTGCCAGCGATTTCAGCATCAAACTCGAGTTTTACAATCTCGAGCGCCAATGCAATGCCTGCTGATGCCGACGCGGCAAACCAACGTCCATTCGGATTTTTGCTGGCTCGAGACTCGAGAACGTTGCCAGGATTGTACTTCCAGATGGTCTCCGATAGCGCTGCCGTGGTCGTGACATCCAAATCGGTCAGCAAATTCGCCTCTCCAAGCACCAATGCGCCGCTCGAGATTGACACCATAAATTTCACTCGAGCCGCCTGAGCACGCAAATACTCTTTGGTTTGCAAATCTTTAGAAATTTTTTCTGCGCCCAAACCACCGGGCACAACCAAAATGTCGGGTTCTGGCGCTCCAGCAAACGCATACGTTGGCGTCATGACCAAACCGCCAGCCCCACGAATGCTGGCACGGGTTTTGGAAAGCGTAAACACCTCAAGCGGATTTGGAGGCGGCGCTGCAACATCAACCCCAACACCCTCAAGGACTTCAGGCGCGGGCAGAAAAGCTCGAGCCGCGCCAAAAACGCCCATGATGCCAGCCACTTCAAACTCGGACACCTCATGAAAAATCAGAACGCCAACATTCATGACTCGAGTTTAACGGGTTTGTGGCGGCGCATGGCTATGCCATACACTCCGACTTAATCCCAAAACTCGAGCCTCACACCAAAAAATGTACTTTGCCTCGCCTGAAGCTCTCACCCGACTCGCTTAGGCTCGTCACCCTCTTTCGCTTCTTGACCCTAAAACGCACCTGGCGGGCAGGGTCGCTGCGCGAAAGAGGGATAAAAACCTCGAGCCACACGTGTAAAAGAACAAAACTCCCTTCTCCCATGCTGGGAGAAGGGTCGGGGATGAGGGTAGACAGGCAATTGCTGATTTTCGTGTCCGAGAAGGAAAAATCGATTAAGTCGGAGTGTATGGCAGCAAGCAGCGCCCCTATGAAAAATATTTAGGCTGAAACTTGAACACCCTTCCAAAACGCAATCCGCCCCGTGATTTGCTTCGCTGAATCTTTTGGCACTGGATAAAACCAAGCCGCGTCCGCATTCACTTTCCCGCCCACCTCGAGCGAGTGGTAGCTTGCCACACCCTTCCAGGGGCAGGTGCTGTGGGTGCTCGAGGGACGCAAGAATTCGGCTTTGACACTGGATTCTGGGAAGTAATGGTTTCCTTCCACCACGACGGTATCGTTGCTCTCGGCGATGACGGAATCGTTCCAAATGGCTTTCATGACTGTATTCTAGGCTTTCGTTACATCTCAAGCTGTAATCAGGCTCACCAGACGGTATACTCGGATGCTCAAGAGGAAATTCTCGAGCTTAAAAAATAAATTTCTCGAGGGAATCTCGAGTTGGAGGTTCTTATGGGATTGGGAATTGGAATTGTCGGACTGCCGAACGTCGGAAAATCAACGCTGTTTAACGCGATTACCAAAGCTGGGGTCGAGGCGGCAAATTATCCGTTTGCAACCATTGATAAAAACATTGGGGTTGTGCCACTGCCAGACCACCGGCTCGAGGCACTGTCTAAAGTTTTTACCAAAGGTGACCGCGTGCCGCCAATTATTCCGACGGCTGTGGAATTTGTGGACATTGCTGGTTTGGTCAAAGGTGCGAGCAAAGGCGAGGGTTTGGGCAATCAGTTCCTCGCCAACATCCGCGAGGTCAACGCCATCGCGCACGTGGTTCGCTGCTTTGAAAACAACGACATCATTCACGTTGCAGGAAAAATCGACCCGCTTGACGACATCGAAACCATCAACCTCGAGCTGGCGCTTTCTGATTTGGCAACCCTCGAGCGGCGCGTGGACAGGCTGCGTAAGACCGCCAAGAACAGCAAAGAAGATGCCGAGTTACTTGCTGTGGTCGAAGCACTGCTCGAGCCACTTTCCAAGGGCATTCCAGCGCGTCTGACGGGCATTGAAGTTCCCAAGGAACTCAGCTTGATTACCAGCAAACCCGTGATTTATGTGACCAATGTAGACGAAGCCAGTTTGAGTGAAGACAACGAACACGTCAAAAAAGTCCGTGAACTCGCCGCCAAAGAGGGCGCAGCCGTCGTGAAAATCAGCGCCCAAATCGAAGGCGAAATCGCAGATTTAAGCGATGAAGACGCAGCCGTGTTTCTCGAGGAACTGGGTTTGACCGAATCTGGACTCGAGCGACTGGTACACGTTGGTTACAAGGCGCTGGGTTTAATTACCATGATTACCAGCGGCGAAAAAGAAGTCAGGGCTTGGACGGTCAAAGAAGGCACAAAAGCACCACAAGCCGCTGGTGAAATTCACAGCGACATCGAACGCGGGTTTATTCGTGCCGAAGTGGTGGAGTGGGACAAATTGGTTGAGGCGGGAAGCAATGT
>JANLWR010000020.1:0-3644 GCA_031364625.1 Deinococcales bacterium
GGAAGAAGGACTTTTACCGCACCGCTCGAGCATCGCCGAGGGCATTGCGGGGCTTGAAGAGGAGCGCCGTCTGTTTTACGTGGCGATCACCCGCGCCATGGAGCGCCTGACCATGACCGTCGCAGAATCGCGGCAAGTGTACGGCAAAACCATGCCATCCGAGGACTCGAGGTTTTTAGACGACATTCCCAAAGACTTGCTTGTTCCCGTGAATTTGTTCAACGAATCCCTTGCGACTGCCCCTGTGGACGCGCACAGGGTCCCGCCAGCGCTTCGGGTGCAACTCGAGCAAGCTGGAGGTGCAATCTCGAGCTTGAAGGGCGGTGAGGGCGTTGTGCATCCTAAATTTGGGGCTGGTAAGGTGCTGGCGGTCACGGGTGCAGGTGACAGGCAAGAGGTAATGATTGCTTTTGGTAGCGATGTCGGGACGAAAAAGTTGTTGTTAAAATATGCGAATTTGGTGCTGGCAGGGTAAAAAAGGAGCATATGTCTAAAGAAAATCAATTATTGGAAATGCTACGCTCGTTGCCAAATCGATCTTTTATAACAGAAATCGACTTCATGCGAGAAGTAGTACCTAATTTAGTTAGTTTACTTGGTTATCAAGAAACAGAAACTTTTTATGGACATAGCTCTAAGCAATACAGAGCTGATGTTGTAATGGCAAGTTCCGTTATTTCAAAACCCTGGATTATCATTGAGTTAAAAAGCAAAAAGACATTAAAAGCAAGTTTGGCAATCCAACAAGTAAAGCAATACTTAAAGTCTTTTAACAGTTCTATTGGGGTCATTTTATCTCCAGCATCGCTAATTCTTATTAAAATTAAACCATACGAACAAATTTTTGAATTTAATCTGCAAACTATTGAAATTGATGAAATTAATCAAATATTTAATATTATTAGTCGAGATACTCAGTTACTAGATCATATAGAATTTGAGGAATCTTATGGAAAAGCTGTTCAACTTATTGAGTTAGTTGAAAAATCGATAACAAATGATGAAAAGGGTAAGTCACTTGAAAATCTTGCGCGATTTTTACTAGAAAGCATTCCATCTCTAAGATGTAAGTATCCGAATTTGGAAACAAAGAGCAGTGAAATTGATCTTGTAATTGAGTATGATCATTTAAAAGGTGAACTACCTTTGCTTGAGGAACTTGGTCGCTACGCCCTCATTGAATGCAAAAATTGGAGCAAGCCTGTAGGTGTCGGATATGTGCGTGATTTTATGGGGAAACTCGATAAGTGCAAAATAAAACTAGGTATAATCTTTTCAAAAAATGGTGTAACTGGGGTCAATTCAGGAGTTGATGCACTACGCGAAATTCAGAGTAGATTTGATCGCGATGGCATATATATTCTTGTCTTTTCCCTTGATGAACTTAAAGAGATTAAGGACGGTATGGGTTTTTACAAAGCAATTGATTTAAAGGCTGATAGATTGCGCTTTGATGTATAAAATTGCTACATTTTCTTATTAACATTGAGTTGTAATCAATGGATTTTATGAAACAAAGTAGAACCTAATTTGTAATTTGTTTTTTCGCTTTTGGTCGCGTCAATTTCGACAGCAAATACGACACCGCAACGTGGGTGTTCTGGTCATCTCGAGCCAGTTGCTCGAGTTTCTGCCAGCCTGCCCATTCCAGGCTGCGGGCTTCAGATCGGGTTGCGCCGAGGAAAGCGCCGATTTCGCGCAGGGTGTGGCGGTGTCCATCTACCAAACCGGTGCGCAGTTTGAGAACCATTTGTTGTGAAACATCCAAGTTCACAAGTGCATGTTCAAGGTCAGAGGTGGGGGGTTGGATGACTCGCATCATGGGATTTCCTTGGGTGGTGCTTCGCCTGTTCAGCAATCATACCGCGTTATTGTAAATACAAGGCGATTTTGCGGTTTTACAAAGTCCCATACGCGATTTTCCAGTGAATCAAAATGTAATTGTAATCGCTTACGGTGAAATAGAGTATACGCCATGAAAGTGAGATCAACTGTAGCAAGCGCTTGAAAATAAGGGCACTCGAGTTTAAGGATTGATGAAGGTTTTAACGTCCAAGCAGGGCGCGGGTGGATGCCTCGATTGACCCCGACCCCGCCAGGCTCGAGCCGACCAGAACGGCATCAAAAACGCCCTCGAGCGAGATCAGTTCGGCACGGTTTGAATAGCCTGAAAGCGCAATCAGCACGCCTTCAAAGTCGTACTCTCGAGCCAGCAATCCAACGCGGGGCGCTGTGCCAAGGTTGATGTCCAGGGTTTTCAGGTCGCGGTTGTTGACGCCAATAATTCTGGCTTTGGCTGCCAGGGCAATCTCGAGTTCGCTTTCGGTGTGAACTTCCACCAGGGCATCCAAACCAAGGTGATGACTTGCTTCCAGGTAGCTTTTGGTGTTTTGCTCGAGCACGTTGACCAGCAGCAACACCGCACTTGCGCCCACGTCTGCCGCCTCGAGCAGCATGTGCGGGTGAACTGTGAAATCCTTACGCAACACGGGCAAATCCAGGTTGTTCACGACTTCAATCAAATCCTCGAGTGAGCCGTTGAAATCCCTGGGTTCGGTCAGGACGGATAAGGCACTCGCGCCACCTGCAGCGTAAGCCTGTGCCGCCTCGAGTGCGTTCAGTCCAAGCGAAACTGCGCCGCGCGGCGAGGAGCGTTTGACCTCGGCAATCAGTTTCAGTCCTGAGCCACTTAAAGCATTTTCAAAACGGTGTCTTCGTTCTCGAGCCGCACCCAATTCTAGGCTGGCATTGGCGTAATCCTCGAGTCTGGCGCGGCAAATTCTGCCTAGCGTTCCCTCGAGTGTGGTCAGTTCTGGAATTTTCACACTTTAGTTTAACTGGCTCGAGAAGCCAGCGCGAAACGGGCGAGTTTAAATTGGTAGTACAAAAAGCAACCAACGCAAATGTTGGTGGTTAAATTCAGTCCTGCCAGTGCAATCACGACAACGCCCAAGCCCCAACCCACGACGCTTGAGCCGAGCAAAAACGCCAAACTCGAGATGACCAGCACGCTGCCACCAACGCCTTGGGCGAAATTGTGTGCTCGAGGATCGTCTTCAACCAGATTTTTGGCAATGCCCAAAGCTGGGCGCACCAGGCTCGAGTAAATATTCTTGAAGAGTGCCAGTTTTGGCTTGAACGTGCCGAGCAACATGACGACGGCGACGAAGGCGACAATGATCGGTTGTTGCAGCACAAACGCCAAGACCAGAAACGCAATGATGGCAATTTGGTTAAATTTGAGAACGTTTGGGTCAAGTTTCATACTCGAGAATCTACGCCCAATTTGGTGGGGGCTTGGTTGCTTAAAATACAAAACTTGTAAACATTAAGAATCTCGAGTGAAATCAGACAATTATTGTTTGACAATACCCATTGAACAGTCTAAACTGTTCATGTTCTATACATTGTTCTGCATGACGGGAAAACAAATGAACCGAACACGACCAAGAATTATTTACCCGTGGCATCCTGAACATTTAAGCCGCAAAAATCCACTGATTATCGAAGATTTACTCGAGATGTATTTAAGCAAGCAAATCTGTGCTCAAAAGTGCAAACAAATGATTGGTGATCTTTGTCAGAACGGACTTGAAAGTCGTTACCGCAAACACTTGGGCGGTGTGCTATGGGAACTCAAAGAC
>JANLWR010000027.1:0-2042 GCA_031364625.1 Deinococcales bacterium
TGCAGCACTTCTGGGGCATCCGCCAAAGTTTGTCACCTCGCCCTCGGGCTACACGAGCCGTTTTACAGACCGTCAGACGCTCGAGATTTTTGAGATGGTCTACTGCGGCAAAATGAACAAAGGTTTGGTCGAGCGCTTGCAAAAACGAGGTGTCAATGCCGTGGGTTTGTCGGGTTTGGACGGCAGGATTTTTGAGGGCAAGCACAAGGATTCGGTGCGTGCTGTCGAGAATGGCAAAACCAAAATTTTGCGCGGCGATCACACGGGAACCGTCGAAAAAGTCAACACGCACTTGTTAAACTTGCTGCTCGAGAACAATTATTTACCCGTACTTACCCCTCCAGGCTCGAGCTTTGAGGGCGTGGCGGTCAACGTGGACGGTGACAGGGCTTCGGCGGCGGTGGCGGTGGCAATGAAAGCCGAGGCGTTGTTACTGCTCTCAAACGTGCCCGGTTTGCTGCGCAATTTCCCAGACGAATCAAGTTTAATCACCCAAATTCCTGCGCTCGATGTCGAGTCGTATCTCGAGTTTGCCCAAGACCGCATGAAGAAAAAAGTGTTGGGTGCAGCCGAAGCCGTGCAGGGCGGTTGCGGTCGCGTGATTTTTGGTGATGCGAGACTCGAGAAACCCGTCTCGGAAGCGCTGGCAGGAAAAGGCACGGTCGTTTCCTAAGCCGTTTAACCGATGCTCGAGTGACCCAAAACGCATTAAACTCGGGGCATGAATTTTACAAGTCGGGATTTTGTCGGGGTTGCAGACCTACCGATCATGACCGCGTTTTTTGATGAGGCTCGAGAGATTGTTGGGCGTAACCAGGGGATTTTTCTTCATGCCGGTGATGTCTGGTGGCGGTATGGACAGATTGAGTCCGAACTTCACCAGTTTCGTTTGTGGTTTGATGCCGAAAAACTGGTTGCTGTAGGTTGGGTAACTTTTGGCGCTGATCTCGAGCTTCACGTGCATCCCAAACTCGAGGATGCCGATTTTGACAGACTGGCATTCGAGATTGTGAATTGGGCGAAACGTCTTTGCCCAGACGTTATCAATTCGGAGAGCGCCATCGAAAACACCAAATTGATGCGGTTGCTCGAGTTGAGCGGTTTTGAACCAGAAGGTGACAAAGGTTTCATGTTTGCCAAAGATTTAAGTGAACCCATTCCCAAACTCGAGCTTCCAACTGGTTTTCAAGCGCGTCATGTCCTCGAGTCAGAATTTGGGGAACGGGTCAATGTTCACCGTGACGCGTTTGATCCGTCCAAGTTCACAATAGCGCGTTACGCTCGAGTTCGTTCGATGGCTGGGTACAAACCAGAATTTGACTTGGTGATTTCAACGCCCGAAAACGAATTTGCCTCGTTTTGCCTTGTTTGGTTGTCTGGTGGTGTGGGCTATTTCGAGCCTGTGGGAACTCGGGCGGTGTTTAGACGCCAAGGTTTGGGGCGTGCAGTGATTCTCGAGGGGTTCAGGCGCTTGAAGGCTTTGGGAGCACACACCGCAATGGTGTTTTCAGGATCGGAAAACCGCGAATTTTACGAATCGTGTGGTTTTCGGGTGGTCAACCGATTTGTCGGTTATTCCCTAAAACTCGAATCCACCGCACTCGAGCCTCAAGGCTGAATCGATTCACCTGCACAGCATCGTTCCAAAGCACCTGAGTTCGTGATAATCTCGAGCATTCCAGGAGGTAATTCATGAGCATCGCCGTATTGACCGATTCGACCAGTGACATGACACCCGCCATGCAGGAAGCACTCGGTGTCACCGTTGTGCCGCTTTACGTTAACTTTCAAAACCGTGTTTTGAAGGACAATCTCGAGATCAAAACCGATGAGGTTTTCGCTGGCATTAAGGCGGGCGCGGCAATGCCCAGCACCAGCCAGCCCACACCCGCCGATTTCATGTTTGCTTACGAAAAACTCCTGCAAACCCATGAAAAAGTCTTAAGCATTCATATCTCGAGCAAACTTTCTGGAACTGTCGCCAGCGCCTCGCTTGCCGCCAAGGATTTTGCTGGTCGGGTGGTGACTTTTGATTCTGAAGT
>JANLWR010000036.1:0-1834 GCA_031364625.1 Deinococcales bacterium
CAACGCATCAAGGTACTTTGCTGCCGTTGACCGATAAAAATCCCCATTTGCCAAGAATGGTTTGCCCGTCTTTCGAGAGCACAAAATCGGTAAATGCTTTGGCGGCATTAAGATTGCTCGAGTTTTTCAAGACGCCAATTGGGTATTTGGCGATCACGTTGTAGCGTGCGGGAATCGCAATTTGAATCACGCTCGGGGCGAGGCTCGGGGTGACATCGGTGGTGTAAACCACGCCCGCATCCGCTTCGCCAAGCTGAACTTTTAATGCCACCTGACGGACGTTGGTTTCTTCGGAGACAATGTTCTTCAAGACTCGAGCCGTGTAGTCCGCACCAAATTTATTGGATTTTCCAAGTGTCTCGAGAATTTGACGGCTGTACTGCCCAACGGGAACGGTTTTGTCGGCAATCACCAGTTTAACGCCAGGTTTTGCAAGGTCGGAGAGCGTTTTGACGTTCCCCGCACCTTTCTTTGGCACAATGACCACCAAACGGTTTTTGGTAAAAACAACACCGCTCGAGATCAAACCGGCTTTCACCAGCGGATCAAATTGGGCGCTGTTGGCGCTGGCGTAAACATCTGCCTTTGCACCGTTCTCGAGCTGGGTGCGCAGCACTTGCGATCCTGCGAATTGAAAATTGGTTTTGCCGCCCGTTTTGGCATCGAACGCCTTGCCGATTTCGCCAAAGGAATCGGTTAAACTGGCGGCGGCAAAGACGGTCAAATTGACGCCCTGCTGCCCCGAAACGGGTGCGAGCGACAAAGCGCCAAAAACGGCGACGGCGGGAAGAATGAAAACCAATGGATGAATTCGACGCATGGTATCTCCTGTGATTTCCAAACTTCAGGCTGAGCGTATCGTGTCATTGCTGGGTCAGTTGTTAGTGATTTTCACTATTTCGCCTCGAGTTTGATTTTGGCTTGCCCGCCAGACCATTTGAGAATCACCAAATGCGCCCCAGTCATGCCAAAAATGCCTTTTGCATGGTATTTCCCGTCGCTTGAGCGCTCAACCTTCATGACATCTGGGGTCATGGTATGAGATGTGGACTCGAGCGTGGCATCGATTCGGGCGTCGGGTGAAAGCTCAAAACCCTTATCGCCAAGAATTTCAAACTCGAGCTTGACGCCCCCAACGACGGTTGGTGTGGCAGTGCCTTTCAGCGTCCAGGGCGCAATGCGTTGATTAAAATTCTGGGTTGCCGCAAGTTGCACGCCTCTTTCGGGTGGTGAAATCGTGGACAGGTTGCTCGAGGCGAGCATGACAAATCCCAGCAATGCCGTCTCGAGTCTTAAAATGCCCCAGAACCTGGTGAAGTTGGCGTTGTTGGGCTTTTTGTGCATTTGCGGCATCATCACAAAACGGTTGATTGCTGCCAGCGCAACGATCATGGCAACCACCGCAAGTTTTAAAACCAAGGCTTGCCCGTACTGGGTTTCGATTAATAATTCTGGGTCCCACAAGCGAATCAAACCCGTGTAAACGCCCGTTAGCGTTAACGCAATCACTGTACCAAGCCCCACACTCGAGACTCGCTCGAGCAGCTTTAGGGTGTCTTGTGGGGTTTTTGGACGCAAGTTAAAAGCCGTAAATGCCACTGCACTGACCCAGGCGGTCATGGCAGCCAGATGAATCACATCCGCAAAAATGGGCAGCACCTCGGCTCGAGCGCCCGCATGAGAGGTGAAACTGATCGTGACCAAAATTCCGACACACAACAAACCATGGGCGATTTGATCCAGCCATTTGCCATTCAACTTGCCAAACTCAAACCATTCTTTTTGCGCGATCAAACCCACCCACCACAACGCCGCCGCCATGGATACCCGCGCC
>JANLWR010000045.1:0-2909 GCA_031364625.1 Deinococcales bacterium
TTCTTTGACCACCGTCTCGAGGTACTCGAGCCAGACTACGCGGTCTTGCACTGGGTCTTTGATGACCGCCCCAATCAATCCGGCGGCGACATCGGCGGCTCGCATCGTGCCGTCACCAAAATGTGCGGCGAGCGACAGCCCTTGGTTCATGACCGAAATCGCTTCGGCGGTGCTCATCGTGCCAGTTGGGGTTTTCAGTTTGGTCTTGCCGTCTGTGGTCACACCGTCGCGCAACTCTCGGAACACGGTTACGACGCGGCGTATTTCTTCGAGCGCGGGCGGCAATGCAGGAATCTCGAGGGCGCGACCGAGCGATGCCACTCGAGTTTGAACAATGTTGACTTCGTCCTCAATGCTGTCTGGCACTGGTAGCACCACCGTATTAAAACGTCGTTTCAGGGCGCTCGAGAGTTCGTTCACGCCCTTGTCGCGGTTGTTGGCGGTGGCAATCAAGTTAAAACCTTTGACCGCTTGCGCCTCGAGTCCAAGTTCTGGAATCGGCAAGGTTTTTTCGGAAAGGATGGTAATCAGCGTGTCTTGCACATCGGCTGGAATCCGGGTGAGTTCCTCGAGTCTGGCAATTTTGCCTTGCCTCATGGCTTTGATGACTGGGCTTTCGACAAGTGCGGCGCTCGAGGGTCCGTCTTTTAACAGCAGCGCGTAATTCCAGCCGTATCGGATGCTTTCTTCGCTTGTTCCTGCTGTACCTTGTACCAGCATGGTGCTGTCACCCGAAATCGCCGCCGAAAGGTGTTCGCTGACCCAACTTTTAGCCGTTCCAGGCACGCCCAAGAGCAGCAGTGCGCGGTCTGTCGCCAGGGTTGCCACCGCAATTTCCATTAATCTTGAACTGCCAACATATTTGGCTGAAATCTCCACGCCATTCTCGAGTTTGCCGCCCATCAGGTAGGTCAGCACCGCCCACGGCGAGAGTTTCCACATTGGCGGTTTTTGTTTGCTGTCAAATTTTGCCAGTGCCTCGAGCTCAAAGGCGAATTGATTTTCGGCGTGTTGGCGTTGAACTTCGCTCATGGTTGTTCTCCTAAAAAAGCGTTTTGGAGTTTGATTCGGAATTGCAGTGTCTCGAGGGTCGCGTCTAGGTTATCAAAAGTATTTTTGAGTTTGAGGTTATTCAGAATCTCGAGTGCCGTTCGAGGGTGCATTTTGTTGCTGTACGTTTGCAGGTGGGCTTGCAATCGGTATTCGCCTGAATTGTACTTGTTCAGTTCGGCTTCGGTTCTTTGGTCACGCCCGAGAAAGTATTGTTTGACCCGTTCAGAGACCCCAAGGGTGAGTTGGGCGCTCCAGTTGGTCAAACCCGATGCTAGGTAATAAGGGCTATCATCGTGCTCGAGTGGTGGGTTTGGCAGTTTAAGGCGCAATAAAATAAATTGCTCGAGTTCAATTTGGTTCATCACGAACGTGTAATCACTGATTTGGAATTCTGATTTACCACTTTGCTTTAACGCATCTGCCCAAGCCAGGTTGTAACGGTAATGCTTTAAGCTCGAGCGCCAGGCTTCCAAAATCAATTTTTGGTATTCGTGCTTGTTGGTGGCAGTGACCAATTCCGATGGTGCGGCGTTCAACGTTTTTTCCCAAAACTCGAGCGGTATAATCTCGAGTATTTGCTTTAACCAAAATGCTTTTTCACCAATTTTTTGCCAGCTTGGTGGCTTTAGCTCGATTCCGTCACGCTGCATGGCTTTGTCGCAGCTTTCGGGCAGTGTCACCTCGAGTTTGGCTGGAGTCCCTTTTTTCAGTCCAAACATTCCCGCTTTGCCTTCAGGTGTAAATTGTAAAAGCGGCGTCACCCTGGCTCTCATTCGCTCCATCAACCTCGAGTCTTGGAGTTTGGTCAAGAGTTTTGCGGCAGCTTCACGCACGTCTTTGCCCTTGTCGTCCAGCGCATTCTCGAGGAAAATTTCGTCGGTCATCGAAAGGTTCACCTCGAGCGTGGCAATCAAATCGCTGCGAACTTTGGCGGGTTCTTGCTTCCAGACCGCCTCGAGTTTTTGCAGTGCAAGTTGTGGGTCGGAACCTCGCAAGGTTGCCAAATAATCGCGGCGTTGCGCGGGCATTCCCAAGTCCCAAACGCTTTCGTCCAAGCTCGAGCCAGAAACCCAAGCGCCATAATCAAGGTGTTTAGCCAGCCACAATCCTCGAGCACCCAAAACAGGCAGCACATGTTCACGCAAACTCGAGTCGAAATTGGCTTTGCGAATCAATTGGTCTAACAGTTCAAACGGTGCGCGTAGTTTGGCGTTTTTTGCGAGCTTTAGGCATTCGGTCAATTGTTCGGTTCGAGCATTCAAACACTCGAGCAACAAACTTTGTTGGCTGCCCGAAAGTGCCGAAAGTGTTTCAGTTTCGGCACGTTCAAGCTTTGGCTCGAGCGTACCAGCAAGTTGCCGTCCAACTTTTTTGTATTGACCCACCATCGCGCTGGCACTTAAGAGCGCCGCTTCTGGGTTGCTCGAGTCGATCCCGCGCAAGAATTCCAATTCGGACAAGTTCGGTTTTTGTCGTTCCGTGCCGAGAAGCGCACTCGAGGTTAAGTGTTGCCAGGTGCTTGAAAGGCTCATGCTTCCTCCGAATTGTGAGTTTGCGCGAAAATCCCATCGCTCGAGTGGAGCATGAGGGGCAAGAGTGTTTGACCGTCAAATTCGCCAAAAACCGTGATTGGATACCCGCCAGAAACTGCCAGCAAGGTAGGAATCTGGGCGTAACTTGAATGCAAGGGAAGAATTTGGTCGCCAGAGTCGCGCAAAAGCCACTTTTCACCAATTTTGTCTGGAATCAAACTCGAGACGGTCACAGGAATTCGTTCCAACCACGGTTGAGCCGCAATCACATTCGCGTATTTCTCGAGCATGGCTTCAAAATCCGCTAAACCCTCAAGTTTTTTG
>JANLWR010000048.1:0-2065 GCA_031364625.1 Deinococcales bacterium
GGCACGCACATGGCGGCGCGCCTTCTGGGCGAAGGCAAGACGGGGGCGGTGGTTGGTGCGGAGGTGTTTGCACCCAAGAACTGAACGCCGTATTGCTGGGCTGCCTGAATCAAAGCTGGGTTGGCGTGGCTCTTGCCGTAATTGCGTGGCGGAACAGCCTCGTCCATATAGCCCAAACCAGAGTGGTTGCCGATGACCAGTGAACTCGAGTCAAATTCGTTGCCGACCAGATTTAAGCCTGTTGCGCTTTTTGCAATATTGATGTTGAAGCCGATTTCGCTACTGATCAATGTTAAATCTGCTTGTTGGGTGGCTGGTGGCACGGGCAAGGTCGCTGGTGAATCAATGTAAATATGTGTTTTGGTGTGATTCATCCATCTGAAGCTGCTCTTATAGCATTTTGCCTTGGAGGTAAATGGGTCTTTGCCGACTGGAACGCGACCGCAAGTGTTTGGCGCCGTGGTGTCAAAACCGCCGCCAGGAAGATCGGTGTTGAATGGCAAAGCATTGAACAAGAAATCAAATTTGAAGCTCGAGAATTTATTGTGGCTAACACGGAATTTGCTTTGCCAGTTGACGGTGTTGACCAAATCGTTTGGGCGCAGTCGGAATTCGACCGTGGTCGAATTTGCGTTTGTGGTGGTGTCCCAGACATCGTTGGGAATAAAAATATCGTCAACATGAGCCGAAAAGTACATTTGCTTCTCGCCCAAGAACACACCTCGAGAAACCCAGCGAATCAAACCGTAAGACATCAGCACGGAATGGGTTAGGTATGGGTTGTGTGCCATTGTTAATGCCAGCACTTCACGACCGTCTGGCGTGGCGTTCAGGGCGGCGACCACTCCATTGGCAGTGGTTAACACTGGCACGGCTGCGCCAACAACCGATGCGGTGTAGGTGTACGCGTAGCGAATTGGAATGGTGATGCCTGGTTGCAAGAATGGAAAGATTTGTTGACCTTTGGTGGTCAGTTGGGCGTTTAAAGGTGCTGGCGTCGTATCCACCGCGCCCGTGAAAACCATGCCCGTATTGCCTGGGTTTAAGGCATCCGTTCCATCTGGGAAGCTGTACAGGTCAACCTCTCGAGCTTTGTATTGGGCTTCGTAGGAACGCAATGTGATCCATTCGGCGGGTGTAAACGCCGATTCCCAGCCCGTGACTGGGTTGTTCCAGGCGAGGTTGGCAGTGGTGAGCAAAATTCCGTTGTAATTGCCCAGTCCCGCATCTGTCTCGAGGAAGGCTTCGGTCAAATCGGTGGTCGAAGCAATAAACGTATCAAATGGTGTACCGATTTGCTTTAAAAAGGCGGTGATGGCTTCAAAGGTGGTTTCGTCGCTGGTTGCGGCAACGACCAACAACTTCAGTTTGACTTTTGGTGCTGCGCCCGGCGCAAAGCGCGTGGAAACTCGAGTGTTGCGAAAGGCTTCAACCACGACTTTGCTGCCAGCTTGCAGACCATCGACTGTGCCGACTTCAACCTCTGGAGGTGGTTGATTGCTGACCGATGGCAATGGATGCTGACTGGTCTTTGAGCTGCTTGGTACAAGCCCAGTGTTTTCGTCAAGTGGGGTTTGATCCGTGCTTTGGCAACCAATGAGCGCGGCGCAAAGTAAAAACAAGCCGATCAGATAATTGAGTGATTTTGGTTGTGTTTTGAAAAACTTGTTCATGAAATGCCTCTTTCTGGTAAGTCACTTTCTTTGGTTATACTGGCTTGCACTTTCTAAATTCTTACGTTCTTGTAATTTTTTTATGTTTTTAATGTACCGAACGTCAATTTTGAAATCTTGAATATTGAATTTGTTTTTTGCGAAATCCAAACCATCCAACAGCTAAAATCAAAAACAATCCCATTGGTGCTACCAAAGTCACCTACCATACATTTTGATTTTGAACACTATTGCCTCTCGTTAGGGGCTGCCTCTCGTTGGTGGCAAAACAAACAACAGGCTGCTTTGTTTTATCGGGCGCGGTAAGTGGCGTTAATGTTGAACTCGAGAGCTTCGTTTGGAACAGTGCGATCAACAAACTTGAAATTGTACGCCCCTGGGGGAAGTGAAGG
>JANLWR010000513.1:0-2444 GCA_031364625.1 Deinococcales bacterium
CGCGTCTCGCCCCTACGGTTTTAAAATGATTTGTCAACTTCTCGAAGTCATGATACTATCTCAATTCGGTGTCGTAACCTTGGTAGGGGTACGATCCTCGGAGTCGCCCTCCGAAACAGTCCGATGATATTCCCCCGAAAATCAGTACGGATTTGAAAAGCGGCAAACCACTCCGAGCATAATTGGCTCGGACTTCGGAGGATATCTCGTGTTCAAAACTTACCTTCCCCAAAGAACCGAAGCCAACTGGGTCGTGATTGACGCGACTGGGTTGACGCTTGGGCGTCTGGCGACCAGCATTGCGACGCTTATTCGTGGCAAACACAAACCCGATTACACCCCGCAACTCGCCAATGGCGATTTTGTGATTGTTCTAAACGCCGAAAAAGTCGTTTTGACCGGTGGCAAGCTCGATACCAAGGTTTACACCCGTTACACGGGCTACCAGGGCGGTTTGAAAAAAGAAACTGCTCGCATTGCGATTGAAAAGCACCCAGAGCGCATGATCGAACACGCCGTGTTCGGTATGTTGCCAAAGGGTCGTCTCGGTCGCTCACTTCACACGCACTTGAAAGTCTTCCGTGGCGAGAACCACCCGCACGCCGCGCAAAAACCCGTTAAGCTCGAGTTGCCACACGCCAAGTACGAGGTGAAAGAATGACCGTTGAAGCTTTTTATGGTACTGGTCGCCGCAAGTCCAGCGTTGCTCGCGTGTTCCTTCGCAATGGCGAGGGTCGCATTACAGTCAACGGTAAAGATTTCCAAGATTACTTCCGTGGCATCATCAAAGCCGTTCAAGCCCTCGAGCCTTTGCGTGTGACGGGTGCGGCGGGTCGTTTTGACGCGACCATCACCGTCGAGGGCGGCGGACCAACCGGTCAAGCCGATGCGATCAAACTCGGTTTGGCTCGCGCTTTGGTGCGCATCGACGCCGACAACCGTGCGAAACTCAAACCAGCCGGTTTACTGTCCCGCGATTCGAGGGAAGTTGAGCGCAAGAAGTACGGTTTGAAAAAAGCCCGCCGAGCGCCGCAATTCTCCAAGCGCTAATTTGAAACCAGAAATTCAAACCCTCGAGATTCTCGAGGGTTTTTTGTTGGGGTGCTGCGGGTTATATTCGTGGCAATGCCGATTCAGATTCTGAAAAACCAGGTCACGTTTACCGCACCAGAAAACGCGCACGCCCTGATTGGTGATTTCACGGATGGTTTGGACAAACCCATCAAACTCGAGGTTGGGAGTTCAATCACGCTGGAGTTTCCCAAAGCCGCATTTGTCGAGTACGCGTTTTTGGACGAACATGGTACAGCTTTTGCCGATCCTGACAACGATGTTTGGGCTGAAAATCCTTGGTACAAATATGGTCGTGCCGCAATTCTGGGGGGGTACGAGGCGCAGCCTTTGCGCGAACCCCTGACCGATGCCGCGAAGGGGCGCACGGTGTCGCTCAATTGGGCTGGCAAGGTTTTTGCAGGCACGAGGCGGGCTTACATTCACCTGCCACCTAATTTTAATGAAACTCGAGTTTACCCAGTCTTTTACGTGCAAGATGGGGTCGCGTACCGTCGGACTGGCAAACTTGGCAGCGTGATGGAAAACCTGTTGCATTTAAACCGCATTCAACCCGCCATTCTGGTGTTCCTCGAGCCAAATGACCGCACCCTCGAGTATCACCTGAACCCGCAATACCTCGAGTTTTTATTGACCGAGGCATTGCCCGAAATTGAGGCGAAGTTTCCTGTGTCTCGAGTGGCGAACACCCGAGGGTTATGGGGCGCGAGTTTGGGCGGCATGGCAAGCGTTTATGCCGCCATGCAGCGCCCAGACATGTTTGGGTTGGTCGTCTCGCAATCGGGCGCGTTTCAAGGTGTTCCCAACGAACCGTACAAACGCGGCGCGAGCGAATGGCTGTTAAGCCAATTTCAAAACCTCGAGCCACTGCCCATTCGTTTCTCGCTCGAGTGTGGGCAACTCGAGTGGTTGCTTGGCGCAAACCGTCGTTTTGCTGCCATGCTGTTCGATAAGTCTTATAAGCACCGTTACCTCGAGCGTCCAAGTGGGCATAACTGGGTGACTTGGCGCAATGGCTTGGTCGATTCGCTCGAGTTTATGTTGGGTTAAACGTTAATTTAGTAATTCAGGAAATCAGGATTTAGGGAATGGATGTTTTGCAGACGCGAGAAATCCACTGATAACCAATGCAGCATATGTATTGATTGTTTTGCTCTTAATCACGATAGTTGTAGTATGCCAACCTTCACGGAGTCCATCCACAACAGGATACGCTTGTTGAAAAAATCCTTGACCACTCGAGCTTCGCCAAGGAATGTCCCAAGACATTGTTGGTTTATTATCAATTGTTTTCGTCGCAGTAGTAACCCCAGTAAGTACACCCAACTGGTCAAACACCAAACGTAAGGCAGAACCCCAAAAACGATGTTTTA
>JANLWR010000100.1:0-7952 GCA_031364625.1 Deinococcales bacterium
TGATGATTTCAAAAGCAGCTCTGACCTCGAGCCTTTAATTCAAGCGTACTTTGCGAACAATCCAAACGCTGTAAAACGTGGCTTTTCTGACTGGCTCGAAACTCGAAAGCAAAGTCAGTCTCAGAAGCTCCCAACGTCACGGACGTTAATGCGAGATTTCTTGCTCGAGGTTCATGAAGATTACACAGATCAGGCAGAGCGAAAGATCAAGTTTGAAGCTGTGCAAGCTCGAGAAGCCAAAAAACCTGTTGAAAACGTGCGATACATTGCGCCATCAAATAGTGATAAGCCGATAACACTGGAGGTCAAGTTGGACGCAATGACCCGTGTCTTTGTGGAAGTGGCAAGAAGTTTAAGCAATGCCACGGCAAAAATGGTGAAACCAGGTATATTTCCGAAACTCGAGATTGACTTAAACCAACACTTCGAGATGCCTTGGAATCAAGCCTCGCGCAGAACCTCAGAAATTTTTAACCTCGAGAGGGCGCGGTTGGCGAGCAACACGCCGAGCATCATGCCCAGCAAGGAAAGTCCGAGCAGCAATCCCAAATCGGGCGCAGCCCAGCTTAAACCAGCGGGCGGAATCAAAAAGATCACGCGCAACAGCATCACGAACAATGCGGCGATGCCCGCCCCAATGCCAATGCCAGCCAGAATACTGATGCTCGAGATGGACAGCGCTTCGGCGGCGAGAAGCCTGCGCAGTTGCTGTTCGTCCGTGCCGAGCGCCCGCATCGTGCCGAATTCTTTGCGGCGGGCTTGCAGCATCGAAATCAAGAACACGCCAAGGCTTGCGGCAACGATTAGCGCGGTGTACAGGCGTTCTAAACCGCCCAGCCCCGCCAAGTTGAGGCTGGTCAGCGAACTCGAGTCGATTTTGGTGGCGGTCAGGGTGTTCTCGAGTTTTAGGGTCAGGGTCGCGCCAAACGTTTCTTGAATGGCTTTGGTCACGCCTGCTGGATCGGGGGTTTTCACCAGGAACACGTCCGCACCGTTCAAGCCCACGGTTTTGGTCATGAAATCACGGTTGAGTGCAAAATCTGCATCTTGGCTCGAGGTCGGCAGGTAGGTGTAAATGCCAACGGCTTTCGCCTCGAGCGGCACGTACTGGGCGGTGTGCGGGTTGTACAATCGCATCAGGACTTTATCGCCAAGGTTGATGTCGTATTTGTCGGCTTGATCTCGAGCCAGCAGCACCCCGTTTGGCATGTTTTTTAAGGCTTGCAGGGTGTCGTGTGCCGAACCGTTCTCGAACATGGCGTTTTTCAGGTAAGCAGTTTTTTCAAAACCAGTGACATCGATGCCGTAAACACTTTTCTTCTCGCTGCCGATCAAGGCAACGGGGTCTCGAGCCAGGGCGGTTGTGCCGGTCACGTTGGGCAGTTGCTCGAGTTGCGCGGCGAAATTTGGTTTCAAATTGCTGCTGGCGGGAGGAGTGACGCGCACATCTGAGCCGACCACATAGGCGATATCGCCCTGTTTTTGCGTGGCGTACGTGCCAAGAAACAACGACAGCGCCACGCCGAACGACAACGAGAGCGCGGTTAAGGTCACGGCTGAACCCACATTATTGCTGCGCCGCGTCATGCCTCGAGCCGCCACCATTCCGAATTCACCAAAGCTGTGTTGCAAGACTCGAGCGACCAGTTTTGAACCTTTGGTTAACAGCAAATCGAGTAGCCGAATCAATAACAGCGTCGCGCCAATCCAGAACAAAAATGGCGCAAGAAACAGGTAAAACGAGAGGGTTACGGCTGTACCCTCAGTGCCGGTCGGTTTGAAGCCGCCGTTGGCATCAGTCACGTACAAGACAACGCCTGTAACGATCAGCATTAGAAAATCCAAATTCATGCGCCGCCAGACCGGAACGCCCTGAACTCGAGTGACGTTGCGCCGCGCACCTGAAATTTCCAAGCGCAGTTGCGTCCAGGCTGGCACAAAGAATGCCAACGCGGTCAGGAAAAAACCGCCAAGAACTGCCCAAGCCACACTGGGCGCGACAAGCTCGAGGTTGCTGGTGTTAAACACGGTTGTGCCAAGTGTCAGGGCAAGCATGAATGTGCCAAAAGCCAAACCAGCCAAGCTGCCCAAGACTGCCAAGATTAAAGCGCTAAAAGCCGTCATCACCAGCACCTCTCGCGCTCCTGCGCCGCGCACCCGCAGCAAACTCAGTTCGCGGCGGTGTTGTTCGCTGAACAGCTCAATGGCGTACTTGGAAAGATAAGCCGCCAACAGCACGCCAGGAATCGCCAGAAACAGGAACAGCATTTTGGCTGCCAGAATGTCTTTTTTGGCATTATCAAGTTTTTTGGTCAAATTGTTTTGCACCCGCACCTGCCCTGGAAATGGACGCTCGAGGCTGCGGCGCAGGGCGTCCAGTTGTTTGAGCGCTTTGCTGGGGTCGGCATTCAAACCGCTCTGGTCAATTTTGAGATGTACCTGACGTTCGACGGGCAGCAGCACCACGTTCGAGCCTGTCTGACCGACGCTCGAGGTGGTGATCGGTAACTTTGAGAGGCTGGGCGCGAGGTCGCGCTCGAAAATGCTTGGTGGCACAAAAACCACGTCGGCAACCACGCCGTAGCCTTCCCCGCCGGCTGGGTCTGGGTTGTAAAAAAGCGGTTCGCTTGCATTCATGCCGACAATGCCAGAAAGTTTGATTGTGTAGGGTTTATTGATGCCGGCATCAAATTTCAGGCTGATCGTGTCGCCCACTTTTAAACCGAGTTGCGTGGCGGTGGCATCGCCAACCATCGCGCCGCCCGAGTCAAATTTGCCTGCGACTATCGGTAAGAAACCAAAAGTTTGGTAATACGTTTCATCCAGCGCAAAAATCTTGCCCGCCGAACTCGAGCTTACCGCACCAACTTTCGCCACCGATGCAAAATCGGTGTTCGTCACAGGCTGCGCGAACTTCACCAGCGTTTGGTTTTTCAAGGTGGACTCGAGCGCATTGGGTGCAAGGTCGGTGGTGGTCGCTCGAGCCACCATGTCCACCTGAATTGGCGCGAGGGCGTTTTTGGTCATGTCGCGCTGTGAGAGGTCAACAAAAAACAGCGTGTCCACCAATAATCCTACTGCCAGCATCAAACCCAGCAAATAGGTCAGGGTTTGCACGGGTTTGCGAAAAATTCCTCTGGCGGCGTACAAAAACAAGGCGTTCATGGTTTCACCTCGAGTCTTCCGTCTTTAATTTGCACGGTTCGGTTCGCCCGTGCCGCAACCTCGGGGTCGTGCGTGACCATCACCAAACTCGTCTGGCGTTTGATGGTCGCAGAAATCAGCAACTCGAGGATTGAACCGCTGGTGCTCGAGTCAAGATTTCCTGTCGGTTCGTCAGCCAGAATTACGCTGGGTTGTGCCACCAAACACCGCGCAATGCCGACGCGTTGTTGTTGTCCGCCCGAAAGTTCATCGGGTAGAAAGTCTTCTTTGCCGTCCAGTCCAACCTCAAACAGCATGGCTCGAGCGAGTTCACGCCGAGTTTGTGGGTTGATTCCAGCAACCAGAAGTGGGTATTCGACATTCTCGAGCACACTTAAAGCGGGCAGCAGATCATAGCCTTGGAAAATATAGCCCAAGTTGCCGCGCCGCAAGTTGACCTGCTCCAATTCGGTCAGGCTTGACAAATCCCTGTCAGCCACAAAAACTTGCCCCGAAGTCGGCGTGTCCAGACCGCCCAAGAGTCCAAGCAACGTGGATTTCCCGCCGCCCGAAGGTCCGACAATGGCGACAGATTCACCGCGTTTGACGCTAAAATTCACATTTCTGAGGGCATGAATTTGTTGTTCTCCGATCTTGTAAACCCGTGACAAATCCCGAGCCTCGAGTGCGAATTGGTCATTGGTCATGCTCGAGGGTTGCGGTTCTAAAACAACATTCATGTGTTCACCTCTTCCTCGAGCACCCCGTCTGTGATTCGCACGCGCCGTTTTGCCCGCGCCGCCAGTTCTGGGTTGTGGGTCACAACCAAAACCGTAATGCCGCGCTCAGAGTTCAGACGCTCGAGCAGTTGCACGATTTCTTCGGCGGTCTGCGTGTCGAGTTCGCCCGTGGGTTCATCGGCGAGCAGCAAACCAGGATTGTTCGCCAGCGCCATTGCCAGCGCCACCCGAGCCTGTTCGCCCCCCGAAAGCTGCGCGGGCATCGAAGTCTGGCGCGAAGCCAAACCAACTTCCTCGAGCAGCGTTTTGGCACGACTTCGGGCATTGGTATTTCCTGCCAACTCGAGCGGCAGCAACACATTCTCGAACGCGTTTAAAAAAGGGATCAGATTTCCCGTCTGAAAGGTCACGCCAATGCGGTCACGCCGCAACTTCGAGCGCTCGAGTTCTGGCAGGTTGGTGATGTCGCGCCCATCGATTTCAATCCGTCCCGCGCTGGGTTCGGTCAGTCCTGCCAGCAACGAAAACAGCGTGCTCTTACCCGAACCCGAACGCCCGACCACCGCCACGAATTCCCCAGACCGCACCTCGAGGTTCGCGCCGCGCAAAGCAACGGTTTCGATCTCGTTTTCCTTAAAAATTTTGAACACATCGCGCACCGCTAGCGATGCACCGACAAGCGCCACCGATCTCGAGAGAACAGCCTGGGTCATGATTTCTCCTATTTGATACGGATTGAAAGCGCCATGTCGCGGTTGCCTTCCCAGTCAAAAACTTTTTTTGGACCGGTCACGGTCAGCATTGCCAGCTTGCCGACTTTGGGTGCGAAGACCCAACGATCCGTCAATAAATCCGTGGCTTTGCCCGTGACGCCCGATTGCCCTTTGGCGCTGCTCGAGAGCACGCTGGCGCTAAACTTTCCTTGCTTGAAAGGCTTGATTGCCAGTTTGGTTTCATAACTTGGAATTTTAAAACTCGAGCTGAAATCGCTGGGCGTTTGTTTTGAGTCAATCACTTGCAGGGTCAACCATTCGTCGCCACCCGCAAACCGAATACCATCTTTAAAACTGGGGTCTTGCGTCCAAGTTGTGGGGCGTTTGAAGCTGATCCCTCGAGTGAGGTCACTAAAATCGGTCAGGGTGAACTCGGCGGGATTTGTCGCCTCTTGCGCCTGAATGCCCAGCAGCGAAAATGTCAGACCGACCAGCAGTCCTGTGAAGATTCTGCGTGCCATCATAAAACTCCTTTTTTGTTGCTCGAGTTAGGCGGGCGTGCTTTCGGAAATCACTTCCAGGTCTCATTTGGTGAATGTTAAATAGATCACCACTGCCAATATTGCCACCAAGAAAATGCCACTGGTAACAAACGTTCCCAACCCAAGTCCACCGTCGGCTCTGTCTTGCGACAAGAAATCACCGATTGAAGCCCCGAGCGGTCGGGTTAAAATGTAAGCAATCCAGAACGTTGGAATGGCAGGTAATTTCAGGAACAAATGCGCCAACCCAACCGCGCCAATCAAGCCTGCGAACAGCAAAGCCGATTTCCAATATCCCAATGCCAAACCCTCTGCCATCAGATCGCCCGCCGCCGTGCCGAGCGCGAAGGTAAACAGCACCGCCAACCAGTAAAACGCCTCGCGTTTGGTGGTGAAAATACTGTGAATCGACAAGGTTTGCTCCGACAGATACCAGGCAATAAAACTGGCTGCCAACGCCACGGCGAACAGAATCGTGGTGGTTTGCAAACTGACCCCGAAATTGTCCACCAAATTATCGGTAATGAGCGTGCCGACCACGCTGATCAAGACCACCGCCAGCCAGTAAATACTGGGGACGTACTGGCGCAAGCGAAATTGAAAAAACAAAACGGCAATCAGCAAAACGCCCATGACAAGCGTTGTGCCGGTCAAGCCAAGATTGAAGTTGGTGTTCAAAAAATCGGCGGCGGTTTCGCCAATCGTGGTCGCCAGCACCTTGATGATCCAAAAATAAACCGTGACTTCCGGGACTTTGCTGAGCATGGTTTTGGCAAGACTCAAACGGTCTGAAGTGGTCGTGGTCATGCGTTAAACCCCTCGAGATGAATAAATTGCTTCATGAACTCCTCGTTTCTAACCGAGCAATGGATGCTCGAGTGAGGTCAGTCTGAACCTTCGAGGTTTGGTATTGGTAAAGAAACCCTGACTCGAGTTGTTGAAAGTTGATTCTTAGTTTTCGTGCGATGGTTTGCTCGAGAGGCGAATGATTTCATCAAAATCATCGGCTTGATTTGGGTCGTCAAGCGCCGCTTTGTTGCGCCGAGTGCTCCCGCATTTCTGGCAACGGTGTACAATCACCCAGCCTTTTTTCCCCGAATGCTCCACGCCGACAGGCTCGAGAATCCCGCCACAATCGCTGGCTCGGTCGCCTGGGTTCACGTCCACATGAACCGAATAAAGGCATTTTGGGCAGTGGTTGCGCACCGAACCGTTGGCGAGCGGCAGCACTTCTAAACCGCAGTGGGCGCAGGTAAAAGGGTTGTTTGTGCCAGTGACCGTAAAGTTTCGCATTTCTAGTTCACATCACCCAAGTACACCCGATCTCGAGCCAACAATGCGGGTTTGAGTGCTTTTGGATAGAGATTTGCCGTCTCCAGTTGGCTTAACGGCAGCCAGTACACGCCTAGCTGGTCACTGTCAGGATTCGTGCCGTTTTTGGGTTTTTGGTTTGGCTCGAGGCTGCATTCAAAGAAAAAGTCGATTTGATGAAAGTTTGGTTCAGACGCGGTAAATTTGTGGTTTCTGGCGATGAAATCCCGCACGAACAGTAAATCTCCAACGATCACTCGAACATCAATTTCCTCGAGACACTCGCGTTTTAAAGCGTCCTCGAGCGTCTCAAATTGTTCTTGACCGCCACCCGGGAGGTAGTAATATTCTTCGCCAATTTCGCCCTTTCCGACAATCACCAACAGCGCATTGTTCTCAATGATGACGGCTTTGGTCGAAGTCCGGACTGGGTACATTCAAAGTACGTCCAAAGTGGTTTGAATCGCGCTGGTCAACTCGAGTCCGCTGCTGGTGCTGTAAACATTGATTTCGCTGCGCACCCCAAATTCGGGCAGATACACCCCAGGCTCAATCGTAAAGCCCAAATGCGGCAAAATTCGGCGGTCATCCAGCGTTTCGATACCATCAAAATGCGCCACGTCGCCGTGGGTTGTGACCGTGCCCAAACTGTGCCCAGTGCGGTGGAGGAGAGCCGCTTCAAAACCTGCATCAATGAGCACTTGACGCACAACCTGATCGATCTCAAAGCCGCGCACTTCCTTGGCATTCTCGAGTTTGGTTCTTAAGAAATTTAATCCAGCATCTCGAGCGGCGGTCACACGGTCAAAAACGTTGACGAATGCGGCGTTCGGTGTGCCGAGGTGCGCCATCCAGGTAATATCGCCGTAATAATTTTCGCCACCGACTTTGCACCACAAATCCAGCAATATTGGACCAGGCTCGAGCAATTTAGAACCTGTTGCTTGCGGGGCGTAATGTGGGTCGTTGGAATGGACGCCAAAACCGACAATTGGACCGTGATCGTAAGTCATGCCCTTTTCAACCATAAAGTCGCACATGAAGGTCTGCAACTCAAATTCAGATAAAGCAATACCGCTCGAGAAGCAGTGTTTGATTCGTGCCAGCGCCGCATCTTTGGTTTGGGTCAAAACCAGATTGGCTTTTTGGTGATCCTCGAGTTGCTGTGCGCTCCAAGCTTGAAAAAGTTGCAGCAAATCGCCAGAACTGACGATTTCAACGTTGAAACTTCTAATCAGGTCTATCGTTCCCGCGTCCACTTTGGACACGTAAGGGTTGTTCCCGAGCGGTGAAAACTCCATCGATATGCTTTTGTATTTAGCCATTGTTGCTTGCATTTTGTCGTTCAAATCTGCGCGGCTCGAGTACCCATTTTTTGGAATTCCAATATCAGGAAACGACCCCACCTCAATCGCGTGGGTGGTCACGCTGGGTTGACCGCTCAAAGGAATCCAAACCCACCAACGCCGCGAGAGCATAAAATCCCCCTCGAGTTGCAAGGT
>JANLWR010000169.1:0-2400 GCA_031364625.1 Deinococcales bacterium
TCTATAAGACTGGTTTTAATTACTTCAAAATGGGTTATGCCACTGCGCTGGCATGGTTGCTGTCACTGGCGTTGGTGGTCTTGATCGTCTTGCAGTGGCGTTTGCAAAAATCGTGGGTGCATTATGAATAATTCCCTGCCCGCGCCCAAATTGCCCGCACCCAAAGCAAAGCGCGAACGTTGGAGTATCGTTGTCCTTTTAACGCTGGGCAGCATTTTGATTTTCGTGCCGTTTTACTGGATGATCACCATGTCATTCAAAACCCCAGACGAGGCGTACAGTTGGCCACCAACATTATTTCCCCAAACCTGGACGCTCGAGAATTTTAAGGGTTTGTTTGCCACGATTCCATTTTTGAGAATGTTCTGGAATTCTTTTTGGACTTCGTTTTTGATCGCGTCACTGAATATTTTGACGGGCGCTCCTGCCGCGTATGCGTTTGCGCGACTGCGTTTTCCAGGCAAGGGAACTTGGTTTGGCGCACATTTACTGTCCATGATTGTGCCCTGGCAAATCACCATCATTCCCGTGTTCTTGCTGATTCGCGCCTTCGGCTGGTACGACAGTTACATGGCGCTGATCGTGCCGAGCATCGCCAACGGTTTTAGCGTCTTCATGCTGTATCAATTTTTTAGAAGCCTGCCCAAGTCGCTCGAGGAAAGCGTTTTGATCGACGGCGGCAGTTGGTTTACGGCACTGCGCCATATTGCCTTACCGACCTCGAGCGGGGCGCTGGCTGCCGCCTGGTTGCTGGCATTCTTGGGCAACTGGCAATCGTTTTTGTGGCCACTGATTGTCTTGCAATCGGAGGAAAAAATGGTACTGCCAGTCGGCTTGTTGTACCTGCAAAACCAGTTCTCGGTGAATGTTCCAGTTTTAATGGCGGGCGCAACCCTGTCGGTGCTGCCGACGATTGTCGCCTATATTTTCTTGCAGCGCTACCTCACCGATGCCGCCATCACCAGCGGCGTGAAAGGCTAAACCATCTCTCAACCTCGAGTTTCAAAAGCTCGAGCCGCAACCCCAGGAGGTCGTATGAAAAAAGTGTTGGTACCCATCCTCGCGCTGGCTGGTGCTGCCATCGTGGCTGCCGCAATCGCTCAAAGTTCGGCAGTGACCATTCAATACGCCACCTGGGACGAGTCGCGGCGTCCGGTGGACGAAAAAGTGATCAAAGCCTTTGAAGCCATCCATCCGAACATCAAAGTCAAATACAACATCGTGCCTTGGGACGCCTACTGGCAAAAAGCCGCCGCCATGACGGCTGGTGGCGTGACCTTTGACGTGATGTGGATGAACCTTGACAACCTGCCGTTTTACGTCTCTCAGGGCGCACTCGAGCCACTGACCATCAGTGCCAGCGAGAGCAAAGTGATTCCGAGCGCCATGATCGCCCCGTACCGAACCAGTTCTGGTAAGGTTTACGGCATTCCGCTCGGACCGCAGGCGGTCAGCGTTTACGTCAACCGCGACCTTTTTAAAAAACGTGGCGTGCCGGTGCCGACCAAAAGCTGGACTTGGGATCAAATGCTGGCTGCCGCGCAAAAACTGACGTTCATGGACGGCAACAAAAAAATCTGGGGCATCAACGGTCAAGACATGCAGATTGACCTCGAGTACGGCATGAGCTTTTTTTACACTTTTGGCGGCACAACGATCATCAAAAAAACAGCCACGGGTTACGTGGCGAACCTGGATTCGACCTTTAAAAGCACCGCCCAAAAACTGTATGACCTGATTTACAAATACCATGTTGCACCGTCCTCCAAAGAGGTCACGCAGGTGGGATACCAGATTTTCTTGGCGGGGCAAATGGGCATTTACGTCGAAGGTACATGGATGACGGGCGTGCTGAACGGCAACCCGAAACTCAACTGGACTTACGCGCCATTCCCAACCTTAAAAGCGGGCGACAAGCCCAAAGTCAGCACCAGTGCCCATGCCCTGGTCATTCCCAAAGGCGCTAAAGAAAAAACCGCCGCGCTCGAGTTTGCCAAATACGTCACCACCAACGTTGACGCCCAAGCCTTGATTTCCAACAACGGTTTGCTCGCCACCAACTCGGACGGCTATAAAACCCAGTACAGCAAATCCTTGCCGGGACGCAACGCCGAAGTCATCCTCGAGCAACTGAAAACGGGCGTGATCATCAATTCTGACGTGCGTTTGGTCAGCAATTTGCCCGAGGTTTTGGGTGCAATGAACACTGCCTTTAACCTGGCGTGGACGGGCAACGGCAAGCTCGAGGATGCGATCAAAAAAGCCAGCAGCGACATGGATGTGCTCCTAAAGCAAGCCAAGACACTCGAGTTTAAATAGTTTTTTGAAGATTTATGATTGCCGTGATTTGTTGATATTCCACGATTGATCGCTGACTCAAGCCATTTCCAAATTCGTAGG
>JANLWR010000206.1:0-14248 GCA_031364625.1 Deinococcales bacterium
AAGCGCCGAGCCAGAAATGGAATCACCCTCGCTCCGTCTCGAGCAATTCACCAAGTCTCGACTCGCAAACATGTCCAAAATATTGCTTCGGCGAACCAAAACCACCGCAAACGTTTTGAGTTTCAAGAATCATGAATTTTCCTTTACAGGCTTCAGATTTTGGAGTGATAAACCAAGTTGCTCGAGTTTCAATGTTTAAAGCTGCCAACAGCAATGAACCTATTTTAAGCCGCTCCGAGCGACTCCCGCAATGAATTGTTTTTGGGCGATCAAAAAACCCAACATGATCGGAGCGACCACCATGATCGACGCCGCCATCAGTTGACCGTAATTGACGCCCGCCTCGCCAATGAACGCTTGCAATCCAACTTGCAGGGTGCGCATTTCTGGTTTGTTGGTGATAATGAGGGGCCACAGCAACGAATTCCAGGAACCCAAAAAGGCAAAAATGCCGTAAGTGACCAAACCTGGCACTGCCAGCGGCAATCCGAGACGCACAAATTGCGTGCCGTAACCCGCGCCATCAATCCGTGCGGCTTCAAACAATTCGGCGGGAAGTGACAGAAAAAACTGGCGCAACAAAAAAATTCCAAAGACGCTCGAGATCCAAGGTACGATCAAACCAGGGTAAGAATCCGTCCAGCCAAACCGAAAAACGGTCACAAAATTTGGTACGAGCAGCATCTCGCCAGGAATCACCAGGCTCGAGATAATAATGGCAAAAAGCGCGTCACGACCGCGAAATTCGATGCGGGCGAAAGCGAACGCCGCCATTGAGCAGACCAGCAGACCAAACACCACCTGACTGAGCGCCGTGATGAGGGAGTTGAGAAAATACCGTCCGAACAAAGTCTGGGTTTTTAAGGCGCTGCGGTAATTCTCGAGCACATAACCCAACAATCCAGGCGAGACATTATTCCACTCGAGCACCGTGCCAGCGTCGGTGCGTGACCTCGAGTCTGGTGCAAGCGAAGCCGATATCAGTTCGGCGTTTTGCGGGATTGTGATCTTTAGAGGCACGGTGTCAAAATAACTCGAGCCAGTGTTGGTGATCGCCACAACTTGAGTGCTGCCAATTGTTGAAACTGTAATCACTCGAGGTTCAACACTCGAGCTTGAGGTGGCGCTAAACATGTTCGAGGTGTCAGTAGACCCACCAGAGTCGGGAATCTCCGCGAGCGGTTTCCAATCGGCTGGAGCGTTCTTAAATTGCAACTCGAGTTTGACGGCTTTTTGCGCCTCCAAGCCTCCCCAAAGGCTCGAGCCGCCCTGCGCACCCAAGTTTGCTGCCGAAACCCAGTTGGCGGGGTTGAGGCGTTGCGGCGACCAAATTGGCGTGTTGCTCAGGCTTTCTTGACGGCTTTGAAAACTGGTCACAAGCATCCAAACAAAAGGAAAAATCATGCCCACCGCCCCAAGCAGCAAGACCGTATAAAGGGTAACTCGAGCCAACCAAGTATTCAGGCTTCGTTTGCGTCTCATGTTAAGCCTCGAGCGAACATTGAATTAAATTTCATAAGTCACTCGCTTTGCCAAAACTCGGTTTTGGATAAGACTGAGAATGACGACCAAGACGAACAGCGCGAACGCCATCGCGCTGGCATAGGAATAATTGTTGTCACGGAATCCCTTGTCGTACAAATATTTGACAATGGTCGTGGTGTCTCCAAGAACACCGCCCGTTGGGGTCAACACCAGAATTTGGGTAAAGACTTGGAAGGCGGCAATCAAACCCGTGACCGCCAAGAAAAACGTGGTCGGTGACAGCAAGCGCCAGGTGATAAAACGCACCATGTCCCACCAGGTCGCACCGTCCAGACTGGCGGCTTCGTAATATTCTTTGGGAATCGTCTGCAAACCCGCCAGCAGAATCACGACGCTGTAACCCAACTGATGCCAGATGCTCATGACCATGACCGAGCAGAGTGCAACGCTCGGACCTTGTAAAACACTTGGAAGCTCGAGATGGACAATGTTTGCCAGGTTTTGAAAGATGCCGTTGGGATTGTCGAGCCAAGTGAAGCCAGGTGTTTTTAAAAGTGCATTCAGCAAACCAAATTCTGGATTGTAAATCCATTTCCAAACGGCGGCGGCGGCGGTTAGGGCGGTGATGTAGGGCAGAAAGTAAATGGTACGCAACAAACCCAAACCGCGCACGTTTTCGTTGAGCAAAATCGCAATGAATGTGGCAATCAAAATACCGATGGGAACTGTCCCGACCACGTACCAAAACGAATTGAGCAGACTCTTCCAAAAATTGGGGTCAACGATGAGCGCCAAGTAATTCTCGAGTCCTCCCCAAACGGGTTGGTTGATAATCTTGTAATCGTGCAAAAACGACATCGCAAAGGCATAAACGGCGGGTGCAAAATGCCAGACGATCAAACCAAGTAAAGCCGGGAAGACCAGCATCCAACCCCAGAGCGTCGATTCAGCGCCCTTGGGAAGTGCCTGGGTGTTCAGGTTAAGACTGAAAACAGCAAGGATTGCGACAGCGCCAGGCAGCAGCGTCCACCAGCTCGAGAATAAAAACGCAACGATCAATCCAACAATGACGGCAACCAAACTCGAGCCTTGCCAGACATTGCGCCAACTTGAGGTACTCAGGTTGAAGGCACATAAAACGACCAACGCCGCAAAAAACACGGCAGGGACAATTAAACTCCAATTGGGAATAAAACCTGTTGCCGTCAATAAACCCGTACCGAGCAAAGCAAAACCCGAGAACAGCAAGTACATGAACGGTGCATCTGAAGCATTCGCTCGAGCGGGAAATGAGGCATCCATGAAGCCAGTATGCAATGAACTTTGACTTGAGACCAACCCAAGAGCCTTAACTTGTGAGCTTGAAGCTTGTGAGGCTATCATTACCGTCGTAAGCTGATTGGCAATGAACCAGTCTTTTGAAAACCTCCTAGCCGAGCATTCTGCGCTCGAGATCAAGCTGGCTGACCCCGATGTGTTCGGCGATCAAGGCTTGTATCTCGAGTTAAACAAGAAATACGCCGAACTCTCGCCGTTGGCAAATATTGCCAGAGAATTGCTCGAGCTACATAAAAGGCTTGACGAGGCGCACGTGCTAGTCGATGACCCCGATTTGGGCGATTTGGCACAAGCCGATATTGTCGAATGTGAAACCAGAATTGCCGCGCTCGAAGCCGAGTTTGAACACCTGACCCTGCCCAAAGACCCTGCCGACGCTCGAGATGTGATTTTTGAGATTCGGGCTGGCACGGGCGGCGCGGAGGCGGGTTTATTCGCCGCCGATTTGTACGGCATGTACGAAAAATACACGGCAAAACTTGGTTTTAAACTCGAGCTGCTCGATTCCAACGAATCTGATATCGGTGGTTTCTCCAAGATCACCTTCGAGGTTCGCGGCACTGGTGCGTTCGGCATTTTCAAGTTTGAGATGGGTGTTCACCGCGTCCAGCGTATTCCCGCCACCGAAACCCAAGGGCGGATTCACACCTCGACTGCCACCATTTCGGTGATGCCCGAGGCGGAGGACGTGGACATTCAACTGAACATGTCCGACGTTCGGGTTGACGTTTACCGCTCGGGTGGACACGGCGGACAGGGCGTCAACACCACAGACAGCGCTGTGCGACTGACCTATAAAGCTGGCACATCCGACGAGATGGTTGTGACCTGCCAAGACGGACGTTCGCAGCTCAAAAACAAAGAAAAAGCCTTCACCGTCTTGCGCTCGAGGTTATTCGAGATTGAACGCGAACGAATTCACCGCGAACGCAGCCAAAACCGTGCCTCACAGGTTGGTTCTGGAGATCGCAGCGAAAAAATCAGGACTTACAATTACCCACAAAACCGTGTGACAGACCACCGACTCGAGGGTGAAGAAAAAAACAATCCACTTGAAAGTGTCATGCTCGGCAACCTCGAGCCAATCACCGAGGGTTTAAAAGCCTTAGAGCGTCTCGAGCTGCTGGCATCGAAGGTGGGCGCGTAATGGCGCGGCGCGAATTGCTGGTCGCGGCGAGCATCATCCGCGACCGTCAAGGGCGAGTGCTGCTGGTCGCCAACGACTGGCAGGGCTTGGGGCGGGTGCGTTACACCGTCCCAGGCGGCATGGTCGAACACGGCGAAACAGCCCTGCAAGCCGTCAAACGCGAGGTGCTCGAGGAAACCGGTTTGAAAGTGAAACTGGTGCGCAACCTGGCGTATTCGGTGCATATTGAAGATGAACACCGAAGTGAACGAACCATCGTCTTTGCTTTCGATTGCGACTGGGACGGACTCTTGAACCCTCGAGACCCAGATGGTTTTATTGTTGAAGCCAGGTTTTTCACGCCCGAGGAAGCGATCAACAAACTTGGACCAGTCCCCATGCGCGAACCCTTGATGGATTACCTGCAAACCGGTTTGCCAGGGCGGTTTTACGCCTTCAACGGCTGGGACGGACGCGGTGGAACTCGAGTGCCAGGACTTTAAGGAGGGTTTATGCCAACGAGCGATCAAATCAAAGAATTCGTGATTGCAGGACACGGCAACATCACCAAAGTCAAAACCATGCTCGAGGCAGACGCAAATTTGCTCGAGGTCAAACATCCTTGGAGTGAAACCGATTTTGAATCGGCGCTTCAAGCCGCAAGCCATGTTGGAAACACTGCAATCGCAACATATTTACTCGAGCGGGGCGCAACCCTCGAGATTACAACCTCGGCGATGCTTGGGGATTTACCAGCCGTCAAACAGTTTTTGGATTCAGACTCGAGTTTGATCCAGGCAACGGGCGGTCACGGAATTTCGTTGCTCACCCACGGCGTCATCTCGGGCGACCCTGAAATTGTGGACTTTCTGACCAGTCAAGGCGCTAAGTCTGGGGCGTCAATGGCGCTCAACATTGCCGTAGACGTTGGCAATCTCGAGATTGTCAAGATGCTACTCGAGCGTACCGAACCTGATTTAAGCTGGAAGAACATGAAGGGCAAAACCGCGCTCGAGGTTGCGCAGGAAAACAAGCAAGATGCTATTCTTGCGTTGCTCGAGAGGTAAAACAAATGCGCAACATTTATTACAAACTGGCGTTAACTTTAAAAACAGGACGCGAAAAAGCCGTGGCAGGCGACAAACACGGCGCATTGCTCGAGTTTAACAACGCAATTTATGGACTACGCGAACTTCCGCCCGAACGAACCCGTGATGTACTTTTGGCGCACTCGTACCTGGCAAAATACCAAACGCTCCAACTCGAGGATCGCAGCAAAGAGAACAAACTCGCGCTCGAGAGTCTGCATTTGGGGGTCAGTTACGCTCGAAGCACCAAAGACCCGATTGCCAGGGCGATTGCAGAAGAGTGCATTTCTGGGTTGGACGTGGCGTTGTAATTCAAAGCAGGCATGCAGACTCGAATTAAAATTGCAATCATTTAAGTCAGCAGGTGAAGTAACCCCAATACTCGGCACACTCGAGTTCGGTGCGGTAACACTCGAGGCGGCAATCGAATTCAAAGCGGGTGGGGTGATTGAAACTGGAGTCTCGAGCGCGGTGGAACTCGAGAAACCACTTTCGGGTTTGGGCGTTGAAGAACTCGAGATTTCGGTTGGCGTTGGCGTGAGGTTGATGTTGTTCACACCAATCGATGGGGTGCTGACGCTCGAGGGTTCAGAGGCGTTGGCGATGGCGGTACTCGAGCTTTGGGTTGATGCGCTCGAGACAGGAGTTCAGGGTGGTACTCGAGGTTTGCAACCTGTAAACCAAGGACTTGATTCTATTCATGGTATGTTCTAAACTACCAAAACCAATGTTCTCGATCATCAGATACACTTATGAACCCAACGACATCACTGGCTTTCCACCATTCATAGACGACCTACTCGACTTACGAGATGCCAGCAAATACCAAGCCTTAAATGCCATCGGCACAATGGTTTACGACCTACGACAACACGGCACAACCAGCCGATACTTAGAAACCATGATCGGCTACCCCATTTTAGAACTGAAAACCCGTGCTCGAGGTGGCGAAACAGGCGGTGCGAGGGTCTACCTTTACCGTGCTGACGAAAACGAATTTCATTTGTGCGCCGCCGAAACCAAACGCGGAAACACACCCACTCAACATCTGCTTGAACGCACCGCCTTGATTGCCATCGCATGGCGCAGAAACCTCGAAATTTTCCCCATGACCAAAAAAAGCAAACGCACCAGGAGGAAAGCATGAACAAACCACGCAACCGAAAAGCCAAAACACCCTGGATGAACCCAAGCGACGCACTGGCAGAATTGGCATCACTCAATCCAAACGAAGCCATCAAACCAATCAAACCGCACAACAGGAGGCTCGAGGATGCAAAAGCAACACTGCGAGCCGATGAACTGGTAAACGAAATCATTACCACAGCCTCGTTGAAAGCTTTACTGTTAACGGCTCGAGCCAAACGCAAGGCAAGTTTAAGAAATATTGCTGGTAAAGCAAAAATGGCACACACGCAATTGCTGAGCATTGAAAATTCGGACGGTAATGTTCAACTGGTCACGTTGGCACGGATTGCCGAAGCCTTAAATTGCGAGTTGCGGGTGGCTTTCGTACCGAATGACAATACGCCAGTGATGGAAACACGAATTCACAGTTGAGCAGCAAAAACCAGTCTACCTCAAGCGTCAAAGATCGGGACGCTTGAGGTTATGGCGGGTGATGGCGGTGCTCGAGGATGGCGTGGTTGAAGTTGGGGTGCTCGAGGTTGAAGAACTTACTTGCGCTCGAGACTGGAGGGGTGACGGGAGTGGCTGGAGGATTTATTGGGGGTTTGTTTTGCTCGAGCTTGCGCAGGGCGCACCTTACTTGAAAGGCAACTCGAGATTCTCGAGTTGCCAGTTTGAATTTCTTACCGAGCGTCAATTACCACTTGACTGGTTGAAAGCTCTTGGTTTTTGTGCCATTCGCCACGGCTTCAGTCCAGGTCACGGCGCTGCCCGCACGGTTCGCGGTGAAGTTCAAGATTCCCTTCAAGCCGCTCGAGAGTGTCTTGGCGGTGCTTGGCTTCAAATCAAAGCCTTGGCTGAGTCCCAGGTCAAGGAGTGTGCCAATCGTGTCGGCGGTGCTGCTCAGGCTGGCGGTGGTGTCGCCGTAACCGTATGAAAGCGCATTTTGTGGCACTCGAGCAATCGCGACTTTGAAGGTGGCGCTGTCGTTCAAACGTGCGCCGCTCGAGAGGGCGGCAAGCATGGCGGCGTCGCTGTTCGAGACCATCAGGTAGCCGTCTTTGATGGCAGTCACAAGTGCCACGCCCTGCGAGATTGGGTAACGCGTGACTTCGACACCGGACATGGTGGTTTTGGTCGGGCTGAGGTTGCCTTTGTTTTGATTGGCAAGGTTTAAGCCCGTTTCGATCAGTTTCGGCAGCATTCTGGCAATCGAGTTTTTCGCCGCACCCTCGTCGCTGACGCCCAAGTAGGTCACGCCATCACCGAGTGATGCAAGTGGATTGCTCGAGCCTGCGCTGCTGGCTTTGGTGTTGAAATTGGCGGTGGCGTACTCGCCAGTCATCCAGGACAGGAAATCTTTTTGCACGTCCAAACCGAATTCTTGTTTGAAGAACGGTTGCAAGCCGCCGTCGTTTAAGCCGGTGCGGTCTACAAGAGTTGAAAGCCAGTTGTACCAACCTGTGACATCCAATTGCTGAACGGTAAAGCCAATCGCACTGGCAGGCACAACACTGGCGGCTTTCAGGCTGGCGTTGGTTTTGGGCGTCATGAGTTGCGCGAATTGCTTATCGACACCGCGTTTCTCTGGGACAAGGTACTGCGTGCTTTCAATGCCTTCGCTCGAGATTTTCCAAGCGCCCGCAAAACGTCCAATCGTGGTGATCGCGTCCAGAATCGGCTCGAGTTTGACGCCTGGCAATTCTGGATCGATGCCGTCAATGATTGCCCGCCCAAGTTGGGTCAGGTTGCGCAAATCGGCATAAATGCGCACGTTGCCGCCGCCTACCTCGTTCATGACTTCAGAAAAGCTGCTCGAGTTGCCCAAGGTTTTGTCTTTACTGACGCCTTTGACGCTGCTTAAAAATTGATTGAGAATAGCGGTGTCGCTGGCGGCGTAAGCCAAACCGCCCGAGTAACCAAAGTTCAGAAAGCTTGATCGGTAGACTGGAAAGCCCTGTATTTTCATGCTGCCTTGCACTCCACTTTTGACGGCGGCGGCTTGCATGGCTTTGATTTGCTTTTCCGCGTTCGAGGCAGGTCGCGCCGCCAACAAGTAACCTACCGTGCTCTTGGCGCTGGCGTAGACGGCAACGAATCCCTCGCGGTCAAGCAACGTCATAAAGTCATTTAACTGTGTTTCGGTGGCTTTTTGTTCCGCTTTGCTCGAGCCTGAAGCCTCAGCCAAAACGCTTGGTAATTTAAGGCGCTCGAATTCTTTGACAAAGCTGGCGGCGCTCTTGCGCACGCCACCCAAGTCGTTCAGTTCCACGGCAAGCATTGCGCCTTGCGGGGCGTACTTTGAGAGCGTTTGCGCGTTCGCGCCAGTCAGCATGGCGCTCGAGAGGGCAACGGTGAGGATTAAAATTTTACCTGGTGTTTTCATGGTTTTCTCCTGGTGTTATTGAACACGGCGTTATCGAAGATTGCTCGAAGATTTCCCGCTTTTTTTGACAAGCTCGAGTTTTAAGAAATCGTTTTGATTCTCGAGTTCTGAATAGCTTTACGCGACCGAACTTCAATTCGTTCCCGCTCGAGGTTGACTGAGGGCTTCCGAGCGAACCGAGCCATTATAGACCGCAAGCTTCATGATTCAGCCTGCAAATGAACATTTTGGCAACGTTTATCGCAAGCCACTCAGCAGTGGGATCAATGTCACCAACCCAAATTGAAAACCGTTCAGGCTCGAGTAGGAAAACTCGAGTCCCAGCGAAACTGGCGCGTAATACTGAAAAACGCCGTCCAGCAGAACCTGTGCTCCGAAAATATAATTTGAGTTTGTGGTGAATTTGTAGGCGACAAACGGCACGACACTCAACCTGGCGATGCCGAGCAAACCGTCAGAAGTAAACCAATTGAGATGAAAGCTGTACTGGCTCGAGGCTCGAAACCCAAAACCATTTTGGGTCAGACTGACATCGAGCACCACAGGCAAGCCCAAACTCGAGTCAGCCAAAGTCAGGTTTACGCCAAAACGACCCGTGCTCGAGACGCCGACGGAGGTCGCCCAACCACTTTGGGTGTAGCCGTATTCGTCTTCGATAGTGGATTTCAAAATGAAACTCGAGCTTAAGTCAAAACCTAAATTTGTGGCTCGAGCCGAGGCACTCAGTTTGTAACCGTAAACGCCCAAACCGACGGCTTGAGCATTGCCAAACCAGGCAGGAGTGAGGGACAACGACCAGCCGCCCGAGTCTGCGTTGGCGTTGGCGGTCAAACTCCAATCGCGCAGGGGTTGAAAACTGAAACTGGCATTGGCTTCCAAACCAGGGTTGCCCAGTAGCGAATAACCAGCGCCAATCGTGTTATTGTTGATGCCGGCAGGGTCAGCGCCGTAAAGCGTCGCGCCAATACCGCTGCTCGAGAATGGCGTCCAAAACAACGCGGCAGGCGCAGCATTGTAGGGTTCAATGGCATATTCAAGACCATTTAAATCTTCGAGCGCTTTGGGTTCTGAAAATTCCAGGGTTTCTGGAATTGTTTTAGCAACCTCGAGCTTGCGAATTTCAAAACCTGTGCTGGTATAACCCGCAAATGCCAAACTGCCGTCTGGCAGAATGCTCGAGCCGTAAACACCGCCACTTGCGGCGCTCAGACGTTCGATTTGACTCGAGTTTGGGGTCATTCGGTAAGCTTGAAACGAACCGCCACGGTCGGAGGCGAACTCAAGTTTTCCGTCTTTTAACCAGGTTGGGAACTGATCTTGGGCGCGGTCTGAGGTTTGAAATTTGAGTGTCGCGTTCTCGAGCGTGGCAATGTCCAGAAAGCCGCCAGGACGCCAAACGGTGAAAGCGATTTGTCCAGTTTTACTGATTACAGGGTGGAACAAATGCCATTGGAGCGGAGCTGTGAAAACAAGCTCCGAACTTGAGCCGCAAAGTTTTTTCAAGCTCGAGGATTCGGTGTCGTCGTGGACAAACAAAATACACTTACCGTCGGCAATCGCGTCTCTGGCTCGAGCATTGTGCGTCAGTTGGGTCTCGTGCCACAAACCAAAAGCGTCACGCTCGAGTTTAAAAACTTCGCCATAACTGGTGTCGCTTTGATAAAGTAACCTCGAGTAAACCAAAGTATTTTTATTTTGAAAACTGAGTTTGTTGGGTCGGGTCGGAAGTTTAAACCGTTCATCGCTAAACTCGAGCTTGCCACCATTCCAAATTCCAAAACGCAACGTTGAACCCTCGAGCCAGACGATTTCATTTCCCAAAACGGCTGGCACGCCGCTGCCGCCGTACAACCTTTTACCCATTGGGAGTTGACTGGCGCTCAAATCCTCAAGTTCAGATTTCGCACGTGCTTCCTCGAGTTGTTGCCACTGATTCCAGAGTTCGGTCAGACCGACATGATGCACGTCAATCCAGGCATCGTCAAAACTGAGTGTGTGGTTAAAACGCTCGATCACTTTTTGAATCCCCGCATCACCAAAACGCCCAATCAAAAACGGTACGAAACCAGCCCCAAACGCATAGCGCGTATTGCCAAACGGATAACGCTCGAGCGTGCCAATACCGGCTTCGATCAGGCTTGGAAAATTGCCTGCCCTCGCCATTTGCGCCCGAAGGGTTTTGACGCTGGCATCTTGCGAACGACCACCGCTCGTGAACCGCGTCTCGAGCGCCACGGCGTACCCTTCGGTGAACCAGGCGGGAGGAACTCGAGTTCCCAAAATTCCTGGAATCGCACCAAAAATCCCGCGCAGTGTTTCTCGAGTTTGATCGCGGGTCGTGAGGTGCGCCAAATGCGTGAACTCGTGGACGGCAAGCACGACCACCGGGTCTTCCCACTGTGCGCCGATGTCGGTCGGGCGCGGAAAGGTGGCGTTGATGGTGATGAAATTGGTCGGGTCGGGAACAGTTAGACCATTTGCCGAATCGGTGGCATCGTTGATCAAAATAGAAGTGATTCCAGGATCGTTACCAACAACCGCAATCACGCGGTCGTGAATCAGTTCGGCTGCCGCCGCCACATACCGCGCAAAAGTCTCGAGGTACGGCAGATGCAAAACCCTAAAATGCGGTGTCACCACGACATTCAAGGGCAGACTTGCGCCTTTAGCTCCCAGCAATTGTGCGTTGGCGCTCGAGGCTAAGAACAGGCAGAACATAAACAATCTCGAGTAGAAGTCTAAGCATTTCACATCAGCAGTCTATCCAGAATCCCGAAAAGGAATACAATAGCGACATGCAACAAACCGATTGGCAAAAAACGCTCGAGGTGGTCGTCAAAGGATTCGTCGGGGCAATCGTGGCACTGGCTGGCTTGTGGGTGCTGGGTTGGTTGTTCACCTTTTTGGGTTCAATTTTGATTGGACTGGCGGGAATCGTTGTGGCACTCTTAAAATTTTTGGTTCCGGTGGCGGCTATCGCAGCAATCGTTTATTTTTTCGTGTCGCAACTTCAATCAAGTACCAGCACAAGCCTCCAAGCTCGAGTTGAACCAAAACCCATCGAACACGCGCCGGCGACAACCGTTGATGCTGTGGCAATCACTACCCCAGAATCCAAAATCAGTGTTGAGGATTCAGTCAATTCTGTCAACCAAAAACGTGACGAGGAAACGTCAGAGGATTGATTTCAAGTTCCAGAGCAGTGAACAAGGCTCGAGTTCCTTTTTGAAAATTTCGCAGGTAGACTCAAGGCAATGTCACATTTTTGACTTCTATTCCGAAGATCAAGTTCAGGAATGACCCAAATTGGGTTATGCTAGAGCACCATACTGCTCGAGGAGGAGATTTATGCGAACACACAAGGCGTTCTCAGTTATTACCGTTTCACTCGTTATTGCCACAGGAACACTCGCCAGCACCGCATCGGCAGCTCCAAAGACCATGCCCGATTACAGCAAAATCGGTGTCGGCATTGGTAAACCAGGCGGCAGTTACACGCTGGTTTTGGGTGATTCGCCGCAATCGTTCATGTATTACGGCGCGATTGACTCGAACGCTCAATCGGTCACGGGGCAAATGTTTGACGGCTTGATCGAATACAACCTCGCCAGCTACAAGATCGAACCCGCGCTCGCCGAATCTTGGACTGCCTCGAGCGACGGCAAGGTCTGGACATTTAAGCTGCGTCAAGGCGTCAAATGGCAAGATGGCGTCGATTTCACTGCCGATGACGTGGTCTTTACCTTTGACCAAATCATCGTCAACCCAGAAGCCAAAGGTGGCGACAACGATGCGTTTAACTTCAACGGTGTCCGAGCCAAGTTTGAGGCACTGGATAAGTACACGGTAAAGTTCACCTTGCCCGTCCCGAACGGCGCATTCTTGCAAAAAATGCGCACCTTTATTTTACCAAAGCACAAACTCGAGAAATTCACCGAATCTGGCGGCGCGAAAAAAGCCGATATCAACAACGCTTGGGGCACAAACTCCAACCTGGATGACATCGTTGGCACGGGTCCGTACAAGATTAAATCTTATGTTCCTGGGCAAAAAGTGACGCTTTCAAAAAACAAAGATTACTGGAAAAACGATGCCAAAGGCAATCAATTGCCCTACACCGACACGCTCGAGTATTTAATTGTCAAAGGTCCAGACGCCCAGGCGGCGCAGTTTTTGAATGGCACGCTCGACTCTTACAACATTTCTGGCGCTCAATTTCCAGATTTCAAAACCAAAGAGGCGGCGGGAGCGGCATTCAAAGTGATTCGTTCCAACGCGCTGTTTGGCAGCCCACCACACTTGGGTTTCAACTGGAATGCCAAAAATGCGGTGCTGGCTCGAGTGTTTTCGGACTTGCGATTCAGGCAGGCGATGCAGTTGGCGGTCAACCGCTCGAGAATCATTGACACCGTTTACAACGGCTTGGCAACCCTGCCAGGTCACGGCGTCGCACCAATTTCCAACTATTATTTCAACACCACCAAATATCTCGGCGAATTTGACCTGAAAGAAGCGGGCGCAACACTTGACGCAATGGGCTTGAAAGACACCGATGGGGACGGCGTGCGAAACATTGGCGGGGCTGCCAACCTCGAGTTCACCCTCAACTACGGCGAGGACTCGAGCGTCTACAAACCGATGAGCACGATTTTGCAAAACGATTTCAAAGCCATTGGCGTCAAAGTCAACCTCAAAGGTATTCCCTCGAGCACCCTGCTTTCGACGGCTCGAGGTCAAGATTGGGAAGCGACCCTGCTGGCGTTCGGCGACCAGCCCGACCCTGACTTGCGCAAACCCATCTGGCAACCGGGCGGGGCGCTCTATTACTGGCATCAAGCCACCCAACCCGCCACCCCAGGCGGTAAAGAAAATTTTAAAGCCATGACAAGTTGGGAAAAACGCGTTTGGACAATTTTTGACAAAGCCTCGCAAACCACCGACCAAGGCATCCGCAAAGCCTTGTACGAAGAATGGCAAATTCTGTTCGCCAAAAACCTGCCCGTCATCATGATCGCCAAAGGCGCGAACGCCGCCGTGGTCAGCAACAAAATCGGTAACTTCGTTTGGAATTTGGGCGTGATTCCAGGCTACAACCCCGTGCCGCTGGTGTACAACAAATAAAGCTCGAGTTTCGGTTTTAAATCCTCGAGTGAAAGTCGATTTGCTCGAGGAGACACTTTACAGGAGGCGCATGAAAAAGTTTGTTCTCGCGGCACTGCTCATATCATCGTTGGGGGTTGCCTTCGCAGCCGCCACCAACGGCGAACCTCGGCTTTCCAACATGCCCAAATTGGGCTTAAGTTCTGGTAAATACGGCGGCACATTAACGCTGTCACTGCCAGCCACGCCAGGCAGTTTCAACTATTACGGCATCACCGACAACAACACCTACACCCTGATCGGCAACGTCTTTGAAGGTCTGGTCGAGTACAACCTCGAGACCTACAAGATGGAACCCAACCTGGCGCAGTCCTGGACGGTGTCGGACGACGGTAAAATCTGGACGTTTAAATTGCGCAAGAATGTCAAATGGCACGATGGGACAGCCTTCACCGCCGACGATGTGGTGTTTACCTACAACAACATTATTTTAAACACCGAAGCCAAAGGCAACAGCGCCGCCGGTTTCCCAAAAGGTATCAAGTTTGAAGCCGTTGACGACAACACCATGCGCATGACCCTGCCATTTGCCTCGGG
>JANLWR010000232.1:0-7555 GCA_031364625.1 Deinococcales bacterium
TTGGAAAATGGAGTAAATGTAAATGCAAAAACCACAGATGGATCCACTCCTCTTCATTACGCTTGTTTTAATATGAGAAATGTTGAATTGGTAGAATATCTTCTCCAAAAAGGAGCAAATCCAAATGCAATTCATGCCGAATCCAAAACCCGAGTTGTGCCAGATTCCGCATTTTCACCTTCCGTTTGCTTCACTTCGATCTGTGTAGGACAACACACAATGACACGCAAAACGGTCTGAATGCCCCTACTAAATTCGCCGCACTCGAGCCTAGACTACCGTATGGCTTTTCATGATTTGCAATCCTTTATCGCAATGCTCGAAGCTCGAGGGCAACTGGTGCGTGTCCGTGAACCCGTCAGTCATGACCTCGAGATTACCGAAATCGCAGATCGACTGGTGAAAGTCGGCGGTCCTGCGGTCTTGTTTGAAAACGTGATCGGCAAAGATTTTCCTGTGGTGATTGGCTTAATGGGAACTCGAGAACGCATGGCTTGGGCGCTGGGGGTCGATGACCTCGAGCAACCCGCCAACCGAATTCGGAAGTTGCTGGACATCAAATTGGGCGGCGGGATTTTGGGTTTGCTCTCAAACCTGCCAAAACTCAAAGAATTGCGAAACCTGCCGCCCAAACGCGTCAAAACCGCCCCAGTGCAAGAAATTATCTGGCGCGGCGACGAGGTTGACTTAACCAAAATCCCAGTCCTCAAATGCTGGGTGCAAGACGGCGGACCTTTTGTGACCCTGCCACTGGTGATTACCAACGACCCCGAAACGGGCGAATTTAATATGGGCATGTACCGAATGCAAGTCTTTAGCAAGAACACCACCGGAATGCACTGGCAACGCCACAAAACCGGAACGCGACACCTCGAGAAAGCCAAGAAATTAAACAGGATGCTCGAGGTGGCTGTCGTGCTCGGCGGCGATCCAGCCCTGATTTATGCGGCGACCGCACCGATTCCACCCGTGCCAGGCATCAACGAATACAGTCTGACCGGTTTCCTGCGCGGTCAATCTCAAGAGGTCGTGAAAGGCATCACGGTCAACCTCGAAGTGCCTGCCAACGCCGAATTTGTGCTCGAGGGATACGTTGATCCGAATGAACCCTGGGCAGTTGAGGGTCCGTTTGGCGATCACACGGGGTTTTACACGCTCGAGGATTTATACCCGACGTTTCATGTCACGGCTGTGACCATGCGCAAAAATGCGGTTTATCCCGCGACCATCGTGGGTCGTCCACCGATGGAGGACGCCTACCTGATCGAAGCCACCGAACGCATTTTCCTCGTGCCAGCGCAATTGATTCTGCCCGAAATTCTGGATTACCATTTGCCGCCCTGTGGTATCGCCCACAATCTGGTCAACGTGGTCATCAAAAAATCGTACCCAGGTCACGGTTTTAAAGTCGCCAACGGCATGTTCGGTTTGGGGCAGGCGATGTTTTCCAAAGTCATTGTGGTGTCTGACGACACAAGCATCAAACCGCAAGACAATTTTGCCTTCTGGGCGGGGGCGCTGTCTCACTGCGTGCCAGGACGCGATACGGTCTTTACCAAAGGACCTGTGGACGTGCTCGATCACAGTTCGCAAGCTTGGAGTTATGGCAGCAAACTGATTGTTGACGGCACGAAAAAATGGACTGAAGAGGGCGGCGAACTCGAGTGGACTGCCGCCGAACCTCGAGCCGAATCTGAACTGCCCAAGCTGGATGGGATTCTCGAGCAGGCGCAACCAGGCGGCGGCATGTGGTTTGTGGCGCTCGAGAAAACCAAGCCGTTTGAAGGTTTAAGTCTGGCTGAAAAACTCGTCAAGACCACTGCCTCGAGCGGGATTCGATTGATTTGCATTGTGGACGATCAAACTGAAGTCACCGACCATGAAGATGTGTTCTGGACGGTTCTGAACAACATTGATCCGCAACGCGATTGCCGCATTCTGGACGGTGTGAACGGGAAGATACTGGTGATGGACGGAACTCGGAAAATTGCGGCAGAAGGATTTACCCGCAACTGGCCCGACAAAATTACCATGCCCGACGATATTGTGGCGCTGGTCGATGCGAAATGGGAAAAGTACGGGCTGGGCAAGAAATTGAAATCACCCACGGGTGGGCGCGGCGCGAAAAACAAAGGCTCGAGTTGAATAAATGATCGGTGCTACAATACGCACATGACATTGCACGTGCCAAATCATCTCGAGCAACGGTTGAAAGCCATTTCTGCGGCGGAAGGTAAAACCGAGCAGGAAATGCTCGAGGAATTGTTGTTACAGGCTTTGATGCTCAAAACGAAAAAACCCAAAGTGCGACAATCTTGGGCTGGTATTGCTGCTTCTGGAATTGGTGATTTATCAGAACGCATTGATGAACTGTTATTTGCAGAAAGCCCACTCGGACATTCTTGATGATTCTTTGTGATACGGGGGCGCTTGTCGCTATGGTTGACCGCTCAGATAAGCACCATGAAGCTGTCAAAGCGTTTGAATCTGAAGATTTACTTGTGCCCACCACTGTCTTATGCGAAGTGGATTATTTTCTAACCAAATACCTTGGTGACAACGCCGCAAAGCAATTTCTTGAAGCGGTAACTGCAAACAATGAATTACTTGTGTTTGATGAAACAGATTTAATTCGAGTGAATCAAATTCGTCGAGAATATAATGATTTACCTCTTGGCTTTGTCGATGCCAGTTTGGTTGCTTTGGCTGAACGTTACAGAATCCGACAGATTCTAACCATAGACCGAAACCATTTCTTGGCAGTCAAACCATTGCATTTAGGGTATCTCGAGCTACTGCCCTAAACCATGTCAGATGCGCTTCAAAGCCCAAGCACTGTGATACAACCATGCGCTCGAGCGTTCTGGTCTATCCAATGGCACAACTCTCCAATAATGCCAGCCAGAGCCGTTTTGTTGGTTTGAAAATTTTGGGCAAAGCGTTCTTCAGTCCCAACAAAAATAAATCCAACTTGGTCGCGCAATTCAGCAGCCGATTGCGCTTGTTGTAACAACAATTGCAAGGCTCTCCATTCCCGAATAACCTCGAGCCACGCGTCCAATTTAATTTCTGTAAACGCGTAACGGTTGTAATCAGGCGCGTGTTTTTGCAGGGCAAGCTCGAGATGCCCAAACGTTTCTTCCTCAAAGAAAAGCGAACCTTCATTCCAGCAAATACCGTGATACGCCCCAGGAAGAAGTTCGATATAATTTGTTCCCTCGAGATCAATTTTGTTTTTAAGGATGCGGATACTCGAGTCTCCCATCACAACGGTGTGCTCGGGTGCGTCTGATCGACATAAATCACCGCGTCAAAATCCTGTCCAATCCTCGAGTCGTAACTGATCCAGTCAGGCGGTGGGGTTTTGAAGGGTGGCAGATTTTGCGGCACGAGGTACAACCTGTGCGGTCCTTGCAACCATTTTGCGCCGCTCGAGCTGTCATTTTTGGTGTCTGTTCCCAGAATAAACATGGGTATTCCCGTGGCGTGGAAAACGGTTTCGTAACTGTCTGCCACGGGTGGTGGCGCACGGTTGATGCTGGGATTGGCTGCCAGCCCAAGCACGGCGGCGGCAAGGGTGCGGGTGGGGTCGCTCGAGTCGAGCAGTTGGGCGTAGAAGTCGCCCGTGTAAAACGAGAAGCCAAAGACTTTGTAACTCGAGCCGAAACGGTCTTTTAAACGTGCGCCCATCGGTTTCCAACCCAGGGACATGTTGGGGTTGAAGGTCACGTGTCCGTTGTGCGCCCAGAGCACGAGTTTGGCATCTTTGCCAGAGTTTTTGGCAAGCCATGCCACGTTCTGGGTCATGAATTCGTCGCGCATGACGACCGCGCCGAACAAATCGCCGTCAATGTACCTGGCGCGGTAATAGGCGCTAGTTTGCTCGAGGGAGCGCTGCATTTGTAAGGCTTGGGCAAACTCGAGCGATCCAAGTTTTGGTTCTAGGGTTTTGCGACGGTTGAGCAGAATTTTTTTGACCGTGCCAATGTTGGCTGCGCAAACCTCAGCGCCTCGAGTTCCGGCGCTGGTGTAACGCGAGGCTGCCAAAATATTGTTCAAGGAAAACCGAATGCAGCCCAGCAAATCGCCCACTCGAGCGAGTTGATCTGAACCAGCGCGATCCAAGTAATCGGTCAACCAATCCACGGCTGGGACGGGTTCTTGCATGTCAAAACCGGTGAATTGCAGTTTGACGGCGGTGTCTTCCCCAGTGTTGTAAATTCGCATCCATTCGATCAGATCGAGCACTTCGGTCACGCGCCATGGCCACATCACGCGGGCGTATTTGTTCAGTAAATCTCGAGCGTTGCCTTCCCCACCCATGACGTAACGGTTGATCTCGAAGGCGCTTGCCCAACTGCCTTCGATGGCGAACACCGTGAAACCTTGTTTTTTCACCAGGTACTCGAGCATTCGGTGCTTGAGTTTAAAAAATTCGCTCGTGCCGTGCGTGGCTTCACCGAGTGCCAAAATTTTGGCGTCACCCACAAGGTTTTGGACTGGTTCGAGGTCGTCCAGTCCTGATTCGGCGTTTAGGCTTGTGATTGGAATGGCGTTGGCTTTGACCCAATCGCTTGCCTCGAGTTGCGTGCTCGAGAGTTCGGGTTGTGCGAGAACGCCAACAAAACCCAGGGTGAGCAGGACCGCCGCGATCAATCGTTTTTGCATGTTGTCTCCATTGTCTTGCTGTTCATGTTACGCGCTTTGATGGTGTTTCGTTCCAAGAATCTTGCGCTCGAGTTTATGAAAGAACAATCAACAACGACACTGTTTTGACTCGAGCGGCACAAGCCCAAACTGCTAAACTAAAACATGACTCAACAAATTTTGCCCAAACGCTCTGAAGTCAACCCCGAATTCACCTGGGACGCCAGCAGTATTTTTGCCACGCACAGCGATTGGGACGCGGCGTTAACGGCGTTGAAAGCCGACATAGGCAGCGTCTCGGGTTTTGCGGGACGGCTCGGAGATTCTGGGGCGGCGCTGCTCGAGTTTTTGAATGTGCTGGATGGCTTAAAGGCGCGTTTGCGAAAATTGAGCGTTTACGCCAGTTTGTTTCGATCTGTGGATTCTGAGGACAACGCGGCGAACATCATGGCTGGACAAGCCTCGAGCGTGGCGGCAAGTTTTGCTTCGCTTGTGGCATTTGGTCAACCCGAAATCTTGGCGCTCGGGCACTCTAAGCTCGAGCAATTGATGGCGGAAGAACCCAAACTCGAGCTTTACAGGCATTCTTTTGAAATTCTCGAGAAATCGCGCCTCCATGTGCGCTCGAGCGAGGTTGAAACGTTGCTGGGTGCGGTGTCAGAACCGTTCTCTCAGGCGGCGCAAACGCACGGCGTGATGGTCAATAGCGACCTCAAATTCAATTCCGCCATCGACTCGAGCGGCGCGAGTTTTGAGGTGGCGCAGTCCACCTTGCGGAACTTGGTCGCCAGCCCAGACCGAACATTGCGCATTTCTGCTTGGGAATCGTATTCCGACGGGCATCTGGCATTCAAAAACACGATGGCGAGCGCCTTCAGTGCCGGCATCAAACAAGATGTTTTTCGCGCCAAAGCCAGAAATTACGCCTCGAGTTTGGACGCGGCACTCACCCCAGAACACATTCCGCTCGAGGTGTTTCACAACTTGGTCAGCACCTTTAAAACCTACATTCCGATGTGGCACAAATACTGGGATTTGCGCCGTCAGTGGCTCAAACTCGAGAAACTTTCAGAAGCCGATGTTTTCGCGCCACTCTCGAGCGCTCCGCCCGTCGTGCCTTACGCGCAATCGTGCGAATGGGTGCTGGAGGGCATGAAGCCTTTGGGGCAGGAATACCATGACATCATGAAACGCGGTCTGCTCGAGCAACGTTGGGTGGACGTGTACCCAAATAAAGGTAAGCGCCTTGGCGCGTTCAGCACGGGAACACGCGGCACGCATCCGTTTATTTTTATGAGCTATCACGACAGTTTGTTTGAACTCTCCACACTCGCCCACGAGCTTGGGCATTCGATGCACTCGTATTTCACTTGGCAAAACCAGCCGCCGATTTACGCCAATTACACGCTGTTCGTTGCCGAGGTTGCCAGCAATTTCAATCAGGCTTTGGTGCGCGATTATTTGTTCAAAACCAACACTGACCCAGAATTTCAAATTGCGCTGCTCGAGGAGGCGTTTGCAAACTTTCACCGGTACTTTTTTGTCATGCCGACCCTGGCACGGTTTGAACTCGAGGTGCATGAACGCGCCCAGCGCGGCGAAACCTTGACGGCGGATGCCTTGATCGAGTTGTGTGCGGGCTTGTTCCAAGAAGGTTACGGCGATGCCGTCGAATTTGACCGCGAACGCATCGGCTCAACTTGGATGAAGTTCTCGTCGCATTTGTATTCCAATTTTTACGTCTATCAGTACGCCACGGGCATTGCTGGCGCTCACGCGCTCACGAAGGGCATCATTGACGGCAAACAAGACGCTGCCGAAAATTACCTGAAATTCCTCAAGGCAGGCTCGAGCGTTTACCCGCTCGAGGCGCTGAAAATAGCAGGTGTGGATTTGAGCAAACCTGACGCGGTGATCGAAACGTTTGAGGTTTTGAAAACTTATGTGGATAGGCTCGAGAAGTTGCTCGAGGCTCGATCATGAGCGTGGCGCAACGCAAGCAAAAACTCGAGACGCAAGTTGTTAAAAACATTAAGCTCGAGTATTTGCTGTCCCTGCCAAAAGGCTACCGTGCCAGCAAAGAACTATTTCCGTTAATACTCTTTTTGCACGGCAGTGGTGAACGCGGCAGCGACCTCGAGAAAGTTAAATTGCACGGATTGCCAAAAGTCCTTGAGGCTGGACTCGAGTTGCCCTGCATTGTGGTCAGTCCGCAATGCCCCGAAGAAGCACGTTGGGATGCCGAAGCGCTCGGGGTTTTGCTTGACAACCTCGAGAAAACCTTGCGCGTAGACCCCGACCGAATTTACGTCACGGGTTTGAGCATGGGCGGTTTTGGCACGTGGGAGCTTACCATGCGATACCCAAAGCGTTTCGCCGCCATCGTGCCGATTTGCGGCGGCGGCGAACCCTTGTTCACCCGTGAAATCACGCACCTGCCAGTTTGGGTGTTTCACGGCGCAAAAGATGAAGTTGTGCCGCTCGAGTACAGCCAAAGAATGGTCAAAGCGCTGAAAAAGTACGGCAGCAAACGGGTGAAATTCAAAATTTACAAACACGCCAAGCATGATTCTTGGAGCAAGACTTATGCCAACCCGAAAGTGCTTGCCTGGATGCTCGAGCAAAAACGGGTTTAAACCTCGAGTTTGAATTCAATATTACTTAACAAAAATCTGTGATGAATGCCACTCAAAATCAAGCGATTAATTCCAGGGCTGGGAAAACGGCACTGTAGGCAGTTGAGTCAAAGGTCATGATTTTAAGGCTGTGTTGCTCGGCATGAGCGCCAATCAAGAAATCCGCCAGTATCCTGCGTGGTAAAACCCCAGCCAGCCGTTTTGTGGCGTATTCACCAAAAGCAATTCCCGCCCGTTCCCAGATCAACTCTGGTACATCCCAAAAAACTTCG
>JANLWR010000258.1:0-2256 GCA_031364625.1 Deinococcales bacterium
TGGTGTCGTACTCGGGCATCCAAGGCTCGAGTGAAAGTTTCATGGTGCACCCCTTAAGGGTTTTTTACGTTTCATGCGTAATGGAGTTTATCAGGTTCTTTGTGGCAAGTGTTTCAAACTGACTCGAGTTCAAGTTTTTAGAATCGTCAATCGAAAATTAAAGTTTTTGTGTTAACCAACCCCAACAGTGCCGCACACATGCACCGTAATTCCCATACCCTCGAGCATCGCGGCTTTGGCAGCCAGTGCTTTTTCAGCATCATCGCTCGTTGGGCAATACGCCACCTGAATATGGTTGGCTTTGTGCCGCGCCATCAATTGATCTCGAGAAACCCCGTGAAGCACGGCGTGCATGATGGGCCACTCTGGGGTGGTCAGTTGCCAACGGCGCTCGGTTTCGGCGCTCGGCAATTCGACCACGCTGGCACGTCCGATATCACAGTGTAAACCTCCATTCATGACAAAAACCCGTGACCAGACGAGTTCGCCAGGTTTAGAAACGCCTTTTAAAGTGCCGCCACCTTTGCGAAAATACATTACGGGTTGACGGTCACTGCTTGCGCCTGAATATCCACCAATAAAATGCGAGGGCGGCGCAGCACCAGAAATCAGAAAAACCCAAACATATTGCCCATCAAACACTTCACCCCAGCGCACATCATGAAGCGTGGTGGCAGGGTCAAAACCCATTGCAGTCCAAACACGGTTGGTCACGAGCGCATCGACAGCCGCGCCTTCGTCAACCTCGTTAAAGTGCGGTAGTGCCTTTCCAGCGTACAGCACGAGCAAACCATCTCGAGATTTGACGGGTGGGCGGATCACATTGTTGAGCAGTCCCTCAACCAAATCCGAGGCAGGCGTCATGTCTTTCAAACCAAGCTGATACTGAATTCCTATGGCGTCACACGAAAAGTCGTGCGCAATTCTGAGGGCAGCAATGTACATTTTCAGTTGCTCGAGAATTTGTCCGTCGGTCAAATCGGTGTCTGTATTTAAACCCGTGTTGAAGGTCATGCCTTGCGCATTTAACCATTCTCGAGCGGTTTGAGCGTCACTGTTGCTGACGGTTTGCATTTCGGCTACCAATGCCGACTGACTGAGGCGTTCCTTGTAAATCCCGCAAGGGTTCAGCATTTCATCGTCAATGATGGCGTTGTACATGCCCATACAGCCTTCGTCAAACACCCCAATGATGGCTTTCTCGAGTTTGAGTTGCTCTGCCAATGCCGTACCGAGTTCACGTTCCGCTTTTGGCAGCTTTGCAACCTCGAGTTTGCGCACGTGAGACAAGTCGTGTTTGACAGTTCCAGTCTCGAGAAATTGTTGTAAACCATTTTTGAAAAACGCGTCGGTAAAATCGGTTGACCACAAACTCGAGAATGCCACACCCATTTTGGTCAAGCCGCCATTTAAGTTGAGCAAGCCAACCAAGCCAGGATATTGTCCGCTCCAATTGGCAACCGTCAACATACTGCCCTGGTGGTCGCGCAAACCAGCCAGCACGTGATGGCTGAACTGCCAGACCGCCTCTGCAACGATCAACGGCGCGTTTTTAGGGATTCTCGAGAAGACATCCATGCCCATGCGTTGATTCCAGATAAATCCGTGCTCGAGCGTTTCGTCGTACTCATGGGCGCGTTTGAGTTTCCAACCAAAGCTTGCCAGTGCCACCTCGAGTTTGCTTTCCATGTCGCGCTGTGCCGCCCAGCAGGTTTTATTGGCAGTTTCCCGCGAGTCTCCGCTGGCGACCAAGTACACGGTTAAAGGCTCGAGCGTTGGGGCTTGGGGCAAGTGTGGCATTGAGTACGACATTTAAGACCTCCAAAGATAATCTCGAGTTGAGCTTGATATTTACAAGTCTAACTGATTTTATGACCGTGAAATCGCAGCAAAAAACGGCAACCGAAAAGAATGCCATTCTTGAGAGGTCGAGCAGGTTATTTGATAAAACGCAATGTGGCTGGAGACCTGTACATCAAGCCCTTGTTCGCCTCGAGCGCCGCGACGATGATGAAAATGATTTGCAAGATCGATATGATCCCCAGCATCGGCACGACCACCAACAAGCCAAGTCCCAGGGTCATGATGCCAAAGGCAATGCCAACCGCGCTGCAAAGCGTCAAACTGAGTTGAAAGTTAAGCGATTCCTTGCCTTGATCGTCGGCAAAACTCGAGCGGTCTTTGAAGACAAGCCAGGCGATCAATGCGCCAATGATGTTGCCAAAGGCTGGAAACACTTACATGCCCGTTAGGTGC
>JANLWR010000304.1:0-5382 GCA_031364625.1 Deinococcales bacterium
GTTCACGCCCACCACGGGCACGTATGACATCGAAATTGACGGCTCGAGTGCAGCCACAGGTGCGTACACTTTAGCCTTGACCAGTCCTTAAAAAAGTGTGTTTCTCGAGAGATGGTGCTGGCTGGTTTGGTCTTTTGTTCCTGCTGGAGGAAACTTGAGCAGGATTGTTGCCGCACTTGGACAACACCCTCGAGAAACCAGACGACAGCAGCATCCGTCTCCGTGCCGCATGGCACTTTTACAATTTGCGTACCTTAAACCACGCACGAGATGCTCGAGAAACCCCATGATTTCGGAATCACATAACGCGTTGGAGGTTTCTCGAGCGTTCACAAGTCTCAATGATTGACCAGAGGCATCTTATGTTCAAGAAACTTGTACCTTTTGGACTTTTTGTTTTCTTGTCAGTTCTACAAACCAAACCTCATGTCGCGTCTGAATCGCTTGGTGGACAGATAGCAAAGATGATTCCATACAAAAATTCTTTGCTTCTTCCTGGGTATTCTATTGGTCTGGTGAATCAGAGCAAATCAGGTTCGCCAGAGAAAGTGTTTCGTATTTACGTGCTTCATCCCGATTCCCAAGCAGTGAACATCATGGGGTCTGGTTACTGGGCGGTATCTTGGCGGCTGGGCAACAAGCAAGGTCAACTTCAAGACAACTTGAAAGCAGAAAAACGAAAGACCTGGAAAGAAAAACCACCTTACACGCCTCTGTATTCCTTTGTGGCTAAGGGCAGTATTCCAAAAGATCGAAATTTAGAAATTGAAGTTGTGATTGCCCTTCCGAGTAAAGGGGGAACAGGAATGGCTGTTTTTTACCCTTTCAGATAAGTGTGAATCTTCAGATTTTTGGTGTTTGACACCACAAAGGAAACATTTCTCTAAAGCTCGAGACTGCTTTAACCCCGTATCAAAGCCGTCTCGAACAAACCCATGACCCAATCCGCCCACAGTGCCAACATTGCCACACTGAGCGCCCCCTCGAGCACAAAGGCAAAATTCTGATTCTCGAGTCCAGCAAAAATCGGTAAGCCAAGCCCGCCAGCACCAATGGCAGCGCCGATGGCTGCCGTGCCAATGTTGATGACCAAACTGGTGCGAATGCCGCCCAGCAATGGACGCAGAGCCAGTGGCAGTTCGACGCGGGTTAAGACCTGAAAACCAGTCATGCCCATGCCTCGAGCCGCCTCGAGCGCGGCACTGTCCACGCTGCCGATGCCTGCGAGAGTACCTGTCAAAACAGGTAGTAAACCGTACAAACAAAGCGCAATCAAGACTGGGTAAAAACCGAAACCCAACAGTGGATAACTGAGCGCCAAAACCGCCACGGGCGGAAAAGTCTGGGCGAGTGCCGTAAAGCTCGAGACGAGCGGCAGAAATTCTCGCCCCGAGGCTCGAGTGACAAAAACACCCAAACTCACACCCAAAACCGTGGTGATGAGGCTCGAGGCGGCAATCAATTGAAGATGCGTTAACGCCAAATTAAGCAGCGTCGCCGTGCCGTACAAAACGTTTTGCTCGAGCGGAAACAAAAACTTTAAAGCAATTTCCCAAGCCCTGGTTTGGGTGAAGACGAACAAAATCAGGGCAAATGAAATCAAGGCTAAAATCAGCACCCAAAGCACCGATTTGCGGCTCGAGTTCACAAAGTTCCTTTGGCGTTCATGGCTTGCTCGAGGGTCAGTTCACCTTTGAGCACACCCGATTCGCCCACCACAGGAATCACTTGAAAACCAAGCGAAATCATTCTGGATAAGGCTTCACGGACGCTAGCGTTTTCCAAAACGCTGATGTCCTGCCAGTTGTGGGCGCTAAACGCATCTTGAAATTTTGGGTCACGCCAGCCGCGCAGCACGCCGCCCGAGTCCACCACAAAGACGCTAGCGGTTTGAAATTGTTGATCCTCGAGTTTGACTCCAGTGCTTGGAAGCATGACCTCGCGCACTGACACCCGAGCCAGACGTTTCAAACCCCGATCCGCGCCAATAAAATCGCGCACAAAAGCATTGGCGGGTTGCTCGAGCATCTGTTCTGGCGTGGCGTATTGCTCGAGTTTGCCGTCTTTCATGATGGCAATGCGGTCGCTCAGTTTGATGGCTTCGTCAATGTCGTGCGTGACAAAGACCACGGTTTTCTTGAGGCGTTTTTGCAGCTCGAGAAATTCGTTTTGCAACCGTTCACGGGTCAACGGGTCAACCGCGCCGAAGGGTTCGTCGAACAACAACACGGTTGGGTCTGCCGCCAGCGCTCGAGCCACGCCCACCCGTTGCGCCTGCCCGCCAGAGAGCGATTTGGGATAGGTGCTCGCGTAACGGTTCGGCTCGAGTCCGATCAATTCCAGGAGTTCCATGACTCGAGCCTCAATCTTGGGTTTTTGCCAGCCGAGCAGCTTTGGCACGACTGCAATGTTTTCGGCAACCGTCAAATGTGGAAACAAACCAACGCTCTGAATCGCGTAGCCGATGCCGCGCCGCAATTCAAAGGCTTTGAGGCTGCTCGAGTCGCGCCCGTCAATCAAAATCTGACCCGAGCTAGGTTCGATCAGACGGTTGATCATTTTTAAGGTGGTGGTTTTGCCGCAACCGCTCGGACCGATCAAGACACAAATTTCGCCAGTCTTGACCTCGAGACTGAGGTTGTTGACGGCGGTGGTTGCGCCGTATTTCTTAAAGACATTCTGAAAATCAATCATCGGCAACCTTTGGGAATGCTCGCCTGCTCGAGCGTCCTGAAGCCAGCATCGGTTAAAACCGCCAGCACCAAGACTGGAATTGCACCCAGCAGCACCAGGTCGTTGGCGGCACTGCCCAAACCGCCGAAAATAAATACGCCCAAGCCGCCAGCGCCAATCAAGCTCGAGAGGGTACTGAGTCCCACAAGTTGCACGGCGCTGGTGCGAATGCCGTTCAAAATTAAGCCGAGCGCCAGTGGCAGTTCAACCCCAGAAAAAAGTTGATTTGGGGTCATGCCCATACCCCGTCCAGCCTCGAGCGCCGTTTCGGGAACTGCCTTCAAACCGTTTAGCACCCCTCGAGCAATCGGCAGCAAGCCGTAAACCGTCAAGGCGGTGATGGCTGGGGCAAACCCGATGCCGCGAATGCCAAAAGACTCGAGGACTGGAAAAGCGCGAACCAGCGCCGAAAATGGCGTGATCAGCAGCGCCAAAAGCGCGAGGCTGGGAATGGTTTGCAGCAAACTCGAGAAACCCAAAATCAAACCTTCAAAACCCTTTGATCTGGCAGCCCAGAAGCCCAACGGAAGACCGAACAAACTCGAGGTCAAAAGCGCCAAGAATGCCAGCCCCAAATGCCGTCCAACCTCGAGCCAAAACGTATCCAAGCGAGTCTGGTATTCACGAATCACACTGAGGCTCGAAAGTCCACCAGTCAACAAAATCGCCAAAAAAACCAGTATCCCAACACTTAAGGTCAGGCGTTTGAGCCAAATGTTCTCGAGGTCATTGAGCGCCGCAAAAATCAGGAAGCTGCTGGACACCAAGATCAACCATGCCGCAGGCGCAATCGAAACCCGAGCCAGGGTACTCGAGCCGAGCAGGCTGCTGGCGGCAGCGCCGATCAAGATCACGCTAGCGATAAAGACCAGATTGCCCAGAATCGCCAGCACGGGAGCGCGAAAACGTGGTTTCAAAAAAGCACTCAAACCCACCAAGACCAACAAGCCAAGCAACCACCATCCAGCCGCACCCAGCTCGAGCAAACCTTTCCCTGTCCCCGCCACCAAACGGTTGGCTTTCAACTCGAGAAACGGCAACAACACCAAACTCGAGATTGCCAGCAAACAACCGAGAATCGCAATGCGGTTTGGATTGGTCAATATCATGAATCACCTCGAGTCTAAAATGGGACGGGGATGAACACACCCGTCCCAGAATTTTTTACGGCTCGAGATTTACTTTAAAAAGCCTTTGCTTGCCAAATACGTGCGAGCCACCTCTTGAGGGGCTTTGCCCTCGAGGTCAATTTGACGGTTGAGATTTTGCAAAACTGGCAAGGTCAAACCCTTAAAAATGGGATTGAGCAAACCAGCAATTTCGGGGTATTTCTTTAAGACCTCACCTCGCACCGTTGGGGCGGGTTGGTAGACGGGTTGCGCACCTTTGGGATCGGTCATGACCACCAGACCGAGAGCGGCAATTGCACCGTCCGTACCATACGCCATTGCGGCATTCGCGCCGTCGGTGTTGCTGGCGGCAGCCTGTTCGGTCTGGCTGGTGGTCGCCCCGGCAATCACCACTTTTTGATCGGCTTTCAGTTTGAAACCGTAGGCTTTCTCAAAGCTTGGGAAGGCATCACTTCGTTCAAAAAATTCTTGAGAACCCACAATTTTCAGCACGCCACCTTTGTTGACATAAGCTGCCAAATTCACCAAAGACTTCAAACCCTCGCGGACAGCCAACGTTTTGGGAATCGCCACCGCAAAGGTGTTGTTGGCGGGCGCACGCTCGAGCCAAGAAATATTATTTAGTTTTAAGTCAAGGGTTTTGACTATCGCAAACGATTGCGCCGCCCTGGACGGCGCACCATCAGGAATTTTTTGTCCTTTGAAAAAATTATTGATTGCCGAACCCGTGTACTCGGGGTAAATATCAATCTGTCCCTCAATCAAGGCTTTGCGGGTCACAAACGTGTTGCCCGTCGGAATTTGCGCTTTAACGGTAAAACCGGCGTGCTCGAGCGTGAGGCGCATCATCTGACCAAGCAATTGCCCTTCAGAATCGAGTTTGCTGCCAATCGCAACCGTACCTTTTTGTTGCGCCAACGCGAGGCTGGTGAGGGTTACGGCGAGCAGAAGTCCGAGTGATTGCAGTCGTTTACGGTTCATGGTTTCCTCCAATAAGATGCTCGAGTTTAACGGGTTTTAGCCTCCTCAACTGTTAGCTACGATGCTTGATTCCAAACGGTTCAAATGTTTAAGACCCTGCCTCTTTTTTCTCGAAACATACACCAAAGCGCTTTTATTTTGACTTGCAGGGGTGACAAGACCATGCTAGGATTTTTTGAAGGTTATGGGGTTGTGGCGCAGTTGGGAGCGTGCTTGAATCGCACTCAAGAGGTCGAGGGTTCGAATCCCTCCAACTCCACCATTGGGGAAGGCTCGAGCGCAAACTCGAGCCTGTTTCCTTTTTAATTGACAATTCGAAGGTTATTTTGAATCTCGGGCTTTTGAATTCAGGTCAATCAACAATTGTTCTCGTAAAACCTCAATTTCCTCTCGCACCAGCGCCCGCACGACTTCAATCAATTCTGGATTCACTTGCATCAAACGCTCGAGTTTACCAAAGCCCTGAAGCTCAGGCGGCGTCAATCCCGAAATGCTGGCTTGAGGTTGCATCGGTTGTTCGATGATGGTCAGTTGCTCG
>JANLWR010000311.1:0-3191 GCA_031364625.1 Deinococcales bacterium
TCGAGCCTTAGAACTCGAGCGATTGTTCCCCAATGCTATTGGCGAGGGTATGGAAGGTGCGGGAGTCGCCCATGCCGCACTCAAACACGGAATTCCGAGCCTCGAGATTCGTGGAATTTCTAATTTTGTTGGCGCTCGAGACCGCTCGAGTTGGCGGATTGGCGCGGCACTGAAGGCGCTCTATCAAAGTCTCGAGGTTGGCTGGAAGGCGTTTGAGTAAATGGTGTGTGGATTTGTTGCCAGGGTGTAAAATCAGTTATGACCCTCCGAATCACCCTTGAGCCAGAATTGGAAGCCCAAGTGCAACGTCTTGCCGCGATGCGCCACAGCACGGCTGAAGCGGTTGTCCTGGAGGCAGTTCGTGATGCTGTGATTGCCAAACCAATCCCAAGTTGGGTTGGGATTGTGAGTTCTGGTGAGCCAGATTTGGGTTCTCGAGCCGAAGAATTACTCTTTCAAGATCTTGAGGATTAAATGATTCTGGTTGATACTGGTGCGGTTATTGCTTTGCTGGACAAATCTGAAGAACACCACGAGGCGATATGTTCATATTTGAATCAGCGCTTGTTGTTACCGATTACATTGTTGGCTGAAATAGACTACTTGGTGACCAAGAAATTTGGCGCACACATCACGCGAGCATTTTTTGCTGGTGTAGAACGTGGTGAACTCGAGTTGATTGGTTTTGACGCGCTCGATTTTTCAAGGGCAAATGCGATCATGGATCGCTACCCTGACGTTCCATTGGGGATTGCCGATGCCAGTGTCATGGCACTGGCAGAACGGTACAAAATTCAACAAATTCTGACGTTAGACAGACGACATTTTTCCCTGGTGAAACCTCAAGGCATGGCTTACTTTGATCTTCTGCCTTAAAACGTTTTTATCCTTTTCTTTCTGATTCCAAAACCCTCGAGATCACCGCAATTCGCACACGTTTTGCACCAGCTTCGATCAACGCCAAAGCGCATTCGGTGGCAGTAGCGCCCGAAGTGTACACATCGTCAACCAGCACAAGCTCGAGACCGCGAACATTCCCAACAACTTCAAACGCTTCGCGCACGTTGCTCGAGCGCTCGGTTTTGCCCAATTTCGCTTGGCGTTTGGTCGATTTCACGCGCCGTAACGCCTCGAGTTTTGGTACATCCAGCGCGGTTGCCAGACTTTTTGCCAGTTCTTGAGCTTGGTTGTAGCCGCGTGTTTGCTGACGCAATACAAACAACGGAATCGGCACAATGCCGTCAACTTTCCAGTCAGCTTCCTGTATACCTTGCGCCAAACGTCTGCCGAGCGGCACGGCAACACTGCGGTTTTTGCCAAATTTTAAAGCCCGTACCGCCCGCTCGAGATGCCCGTGATATGCACCCAAATGCACGATGTTGCCCTCATTCTTGGGTGCTCCCAGTTTTGCCTGGCATTTGGCGCACAAGCCAATTTCAGCCTCGAGATACGTGCTGCACAAGGCGCACCGCACTGGCAAGATCAGGTTCACGACGTGCTCGAACAAGTTCACAGCATTACTTTAACGCCTGCAAAAGACCACACGGGTTTTGGGTATAAAATAGCGTATTCAACCCGAGCCAAGCTCGAGAAAGCCTATTGATGCGTCTTTTTGCCATTGCTGACCCCCACCTCTCGAGTATTCACCCCAAGCCCATGAGCGTTTTTGGTGGTAATTGGTCTGGGCATCCAGAAATATTTTTTCAGCGTTGGCGCGAAACGGTACTCGAGGATGACGTGGTGATCGTGGCGGGAGATATTTCTTGGGCGTTAAAACTGGGCGATGCCATGCCAGACCTAGCCATGATCGCAGATTTGCCTGGGCGTAAAGTGATCTTGCGCGGCAATCACGATTACTGGTGGCCCAGCATCTCAAAACTCCGTAACGCTCTGCCGTTCAATATGCAAGCGCTGCAAAACGACAGCATCGTGATTGGTGACACCGCCATTTGTGGCACACGGGGTTGGACCTGTCCTGGCAACGATGATTTCACGAATGAGGATGAAAAAATTTATGCCCGTGAACTCGAGCGTTTTAAACTCGCGTTGCAAAGTTTGAAGGATAAAACCTATAAGAAGCTGGTGATCGCGCTGCATTACCCGCCGACCAATGGCGTTTTCGCCCCGAGCGGTTTTACGGATTTGATCGAGCAAGCCAAACCCGACGCGGTGGTGTATGGGCATTTGCACGGCGTGCATCCAACCAGGGCATTATCAAATTGGCAGGGCATCAAGTTACATTTTGTGGCGTGTGACGCGGTGGAGTTTAGACCGCAACTGCTCTTTGAAATTCAACCATTGTCGCTCGAACCTTGAACCCTATCTTATGCGTTAAACTCGAGGCAGCATTGAAAGGAATTTTATGGCTGAGTTCGAGCTTATTTTGATTGAAACCCCCAGCGACGGCGTTGGTCTGATTCGCATCAACCGTCCCAAGGTTCTGAATGCCCTGAACTCGAGCGTGATGGGCGAGATTGCCAGGGCGCTGACAGCCTTCTCGAGCGACCCGAAGGTGCGGGTTGTGATTTTGACGGGCAACGAAAAGGCGTTCGCGGCGGGCGCAGATATTTCTGAGATGAGCGGCAAAACCGAAACCAATATTTTGCAAGATACTGGCACGCGAAACTGGCAAATTATTGCGAATTTCCCCAAACCGTTAATTGCGGCGGTCAGTGGGTTTGTGCTTGGCGGCGGACTCGAGCTTGCCATGACTTGCGATATCATGATTGCCAGCGAAAGTGCAAGGTTTGGTCAACCCGAAATCAATCTGGGGATTATTCCTGGCGCGGGTGGCACGCAACGCCTGACGCGGGTGGTGGGCAAAAGTCTGGCGATGGAAATGGTTTTAAATGCCCGAATGTTAAACGCCAGTGAAGCCTTGCGGCTCGGGTTGGTGTCCAAAGTTGTGCCAACTGAAACCTATTTTGAGAATGCTTTAGAACTTGCCAAGCAAATTGCGGCTCGAGCACCGATTGCGGTACAAGCCGCAAAAAAGAGTGTCAATGCCGCGTTCGAGTTCAGTCTTTCCAAAGGCTTGGAACTCGAGCGTCAACAATTTGCCATGCTCTTTAACACTGCTGACCAAAAAGAGGACATGAATGCCTTCCTCGAGCGACGCCGTGCAAAATGGCAGGAGAAGTAAAAACGCATGGCAGCCCGAACCCGAGCGGGAGGCTTTATTTGGCGTGAAC
>JANLWR010000534.1:0-5535 GCA_031364625.1 Deinococcales bacterium
CATTTCCAGACCGCTCGAGCGACTGCCTTGGGGCATTCCGATTCCTTGGGACGATGGTCATGTCGTGTATGTTTGGTATGACGCTTTGATCAATTACCTGTCGCAACTTTACACCGATGGTTTGAAGCCAGGGGATTCAGAATTGTTCTGGAAAAAGGCTTGGCATGTGATCGGTAAGGATATTTTGCGTCCTCACGCAATTTTTTGGACGACCATGCTGAAAGCGGCAGGCTACCCAATTTTTGAGCGTCTGAACATTCACGGGCATATTCTCGCGCCCGACGGGCAAAAGATGGGTAAAAGTCTGGGCAATGCCATCAACCCGCTCGAGTTGCTCGAGAAGTACGGGATTGATGCGGTGCGTTACGCTTTGGTGCGCGATACGACCTATGGTCCTGACAGCGCGTTTGGCGAGAACGATTTGATCTCGAGGCTGAATTCTGACCTGGCGAACGATCTTGGGAATTTGCTCTCTCGAGTGCTCAGTATGGTTGAAAAGTACCGTGGTGGTATCGTACCAACGCCGACAAATTACTCCGAGCGCGAACTTGGCATCAAAGCCGCCGCCGAAGCCTTGCCAGCAAAGTTACTTGAGGAAACCCGCAATTTGCGCCTTCATTTGGCAATCGAGGCGGTGCTCGAGTTTGTGCGCGATTTGAACCGTTTTGTCGCCGAATCCAAACCCTGGGATTTGGCGCGTAACCCTGAAAGCTCGAGCCGTCTTGACACCGTGCTTTACACACTACTCGAGGGAATCCGTTTTGCCTCGTTGCTGCTCGAGCCTGTGATTCCAAGCAAAGCCCTCGAGATTCGCGCTCAACTTGGTTTGAACGCTCTCGATGCGACGGGCGTGAACGGAACTATGGACGGCGTGAATTCGCTGTCTTGGGGCGCTACACCTTCTGGCATCAAGATCAAACCTGGCGGAATTTTGTTCCCGAAAATCGAACTCGAGAAACCCGAAACATCAGTCGCACCCCAACCTAAACTTCAAAAGGAGAAAACACCCGTGTCTGAAACTGTTCCTGCAACCTCGAGCGAATTGATTACCATTGACGATTTTATGAAAGTTGACCTGCGCATTGCCGAGGTTCTGACTTGCGAGAAGCTCGAGAAGTCCGATAAACTTCTTAAATTTACGCTCAAACTTGGTGAAGAAACCCGCACGGTGCTTTCTGGTATTGCCGCCTGGTACGACCCTGCAACGCTGGTTGGGCGGCGTGTGGTGTTGGTGGCGAACCTTGCCCCTCGGGTCATGCGTGGTGTCGAATCTCAGGGCATGATTCTCTCTGCCGAAGATGAAAACGGCAATGTGGTGCTGTTAACGCCAGAGAAATTGGTGGCTGGCGGTGCTCGAGTTCGCTGAGACACAAGCCTTGTTGTCGTATGGGCAATCGATTCGTGATTGACTTCTCTCGAGATTGGATTGATAGAGATTTCATAAATGTTACTGGAAAGTGCGTTCCACAAGGGTTTTGGTCAGCTTGCAACATCTAAAGTAAACCGTTTAAAAAGAGCAAACGACGCATAAATCTCATGAATTCAAAATTCTGTTGTAATATGGCAAAACGATGCAACGTGTTCAGCAAAAACTCGGGTTAGATATTCTTTTGTGGGTTTCGGCGGCAGTAGTTGCGTTTTTCATGCGAATTGATCTGCCGTTTCTCGAGTCCAAGCACATCATTTTTTGGTTTGTCTTGCTGACCGCTCCAATTAAAATTGGACTGGTCTTGTTATTTCAGTTGCACCGTCAAAGTTGGCACCGTGTTGGCGTCCGAGATTTGTATCAAATTGCCTGGGCTATCGGTTTGTATACCGTGCCACTTTACTTGCTTAATTTTACCCTGGTTCACATCACGCATATTCCGCGCAGCATTCCACTCATTGAGGGTGGTGTGTCCTTGCTTGCCTTGGGTGGCGTGCGATTGATGACACGGGTTTATTTTGAACGTGAGGATGCTCGGAGCTTCACGGGTCGCACCTCGAGTCGGGTGTTGATTGTTGGCGCCGGCGAGGCTGGCATCATGATTGCCAGGGAAATGTTGCGCCACCCGTCTTCGGGGCTTGAACCCATCGGTTTTCTCGATGACGAACCAGCCAAAGCGAACCTTCGTTACATGGGTTTGCCCGTCCTCGGTGTGATTGACGCCTTGCCGCGTCTGGCAGCCCAAGCCAGTGCGGATCAAATCTTGATTGCGCTGCCCAGCGTCGCCGGTCGGGTGATTCGTCGCGTGGTCGATTTGGCGCAAGACTCAAATCTAAAATACCGCATCATTCCAGGGGTTTTTGAAATTTTGTCGGGCAAAGTTGGGATCAGTCAAATTCGTGACGTAGACCTGGAAGACTTGCTGCGCCGCGAACCCGTCAAATTGCATCTGGAAGACATTTCGGGTTATCTCGAGCAACGCACGGTCTTGATCACTGGTGCTGGCGGGTCGATTGGGTCTGAAATTGTGCGTCAAGTGGCGCGTTTTCAACCAACACGGGTGATACTTTTCGGACGCGGCGAAAACAGCGTGTTTTTGATGGCACAAGAATTACGGCGTATGTGGCCCGAACTCGAGTATTACAATGTCATCGGTGACGTGCGCGACAAGAGTAAACTCGAGGAAGTGTTCTTAAGATTTGCGCCTCAAGTGGTGTTTCACGCCGCCGCCCACAAGCACGTTGGTCTGATGGAACAAAATCCTGACGAGGCTGTGTTTAACAACGTCAAAGGCACGAAAAACTTGGTCGAATTGTCGCTCGAGTTCGGTGTTGAACGCTTTGTCAATATTTCCACCGATAAGGCGGTCAATCCCACTTCGGTCATGGGGGCAAGCAAACGCATTGCCGAGTACGTGGTCGAATGGGGGGCGGGCAAAGCCCAAGCTGGGCAGGTTTTTGTCAGTGTGCGTTTTGGTAATGTGCTTGGCTCGAGGGGCAGTGTTGTACCGCTTTTTAAAGAGCAAATTAAAGCTGGCGGTCCCGTTTTGGTCACGCATCCCGACATGACCAGGTACTTCATGACCATTCCCGAGGCGGCGCAATTGGTGTTGCAAGCCGGTGGTTTGGGAACAAACGGGGCGGTCTACGTGCTGGACATGGGCGAACCGGTGAAAATTTTAGACCTTGCCAAGGACGTGATTCGACTTTCAGGCTTTGAAGCTGGTCTGGACATCGATATTGTCTTTACGGGTGCACAACCCGGTGAAAAACTCTATGAGGAGTTACTGACCCAAGAAGAGGGAACAACCTCTTCCAAATACGCGAAAATCTTCTCGGCAAAAAAAGCGGGAATGCTCGAGTCAGAACTCGAGATGGGCTTAAACGAGTTGTTTCATGCGGCTCAAATTCGTGATGCCAATTTGATTCGTTCGACTTTCAAAAAACTGATTCCAAGTTTTGGCGTTTTTGCGGCGAACCGAACTTAAGACTTGGCTGATCATTTTATCCTCGAGATACCTATGTTTCTGGATTGAGCCTGGTCTTGAAACCGAGTACCATGACGGCATGACCATTTCGACTGTTAAAAATCCAGCCAAGAATCCTGTCAGGGCGCAGGTTCAAAACGCGCCTTTGTACCCGTTCACACCCATAAATGCGCCGATCAAGCTCGATCAGAACGAAAGCCCATTTGACGTGCCACTCGAGTTAAAGCGTGAGATTTTCAAACGACTCGAGGGAATTTCTTGGAATCGTTATCCCGAAATGCACAGCGATGGCTTGAAGCATAAAATTGCGGCACTCGAGGATTGGGATGCTGATGGTGTGGTGCTTGCCCCTGGCTCGAATGTTCTGATTTATGCTTTGGCTCAGATCGCCGGAATCGGTCAGCGCGTCTTGACGGTTTCACCAGGGTTTGCGTTGTACGCTCTGTCTGGGAAGCTTCTTGGAGGCAATCTGACCGAGTTGCCACTTCGACCAGACTTTTCGTTGCCGGTCGATGATCTCTGCCAAGAATTGCGCAACGGTGGTCCTGGCGTCTTGTTTCTGGCAGAACCGCACGCGCCAACCGGGGCGCTACACCCCATTTCGGACATCTTGCAGATTCTCGAGGCGGCAATCGGTCAATGGTTGGTGGTGCTTGACGAGGCGTATGTTCAATACACCAATTCAAGCTTGAAGCACCTGGCTCTCGAGCATGACAATCTGGCGATTTTGCGCACGTTTTCCAAAGCCTGGGGTTTGGCGGGGGTGCGGTTGGGGTATTTACTGACAAACCCAAATTTGGCGGCGAATGTGCAAAAAATGTTGTTGCCGTTTAACATCTCTATTTTGCATCAGGTCACTGCCGAGGTCATCCTCGAGCATCCTGAAATCACCAAGGCTTTGGTTGAGCAGACTGTTCTCGAGCGTGACCGAATGTTGCGGGCGTTGCAAAATCACCCCAATTGGACTGCGTACCCGTCTCATGCCAATTATATTTTGATTCGTACTGGCGATGCCAAACGGGTTCACGGCGCTTTGCTCGAGCGTGGTATTTTAGTGCGTCGCCAAGATTCGCTTCAGTTCCTTGAAGGTTGTATTCGGGTCAGTATTGGCACAACTTTTGAAAACGATGCGTTCATTGCTGCCATAAAGGACATTTCATGACTCGAGCCGCCACGGTAGAACGACAAACTTTGGAAACCCAACTGAAAATCACCCTCGACCTCGATCAGAATTTGACGGGCAAACTCGAGACTGGTCATGCGTTTTTGGATCACATGCTCGACCAGATTCGTCGTCACGGGCGGCTTGGTTTGCTGGTTGATGGCAGGGGAGACTTGGCGGTGGACGCGCATCACCTTGCCGAGGACACGGGCATCACGTTTGGCATGGCGGTGCTGCAAGCCTTGGGCGACAAGCGCGGGATTGAGCGTTACAGCGATGCGTTCGTGCCGATGGATGAAACCCTGGCACATGTGGTTCTCGATTTTTCTGGACGCTCGCACCTCGAGTTTAAACCAGAGGATTTGGGCGTTTACGGCGACGCGGGTGGCTTCACGATTTACCATTTGCGCGAGTTTTTGCGTGGTTTTTGCAATCATTCCGGCGCAACCCTTCACGTGCGGTTGTTAAACGGCAAAGAGGTTCATCACGTGGTCGAAGCCATTTTTAAGGCTTTCGCCAGGGCGTTGTTCGCCGCCACCCGAGTCACCAGTCAAGATTTACCCAGCACCAAAGGCACACTGTAAAGCCAGGAGTCTCGAGCCATGGAATCACTGCTTTTTGCGGGTGCTGCGTTGTTGCTGGTTGTTGCAGTTTTTGGGGCTTGGCACGGCGTTCAGGCGTTACGAATCGCCACAAAATCCCAGCCTGACTCGAGACGGATTCTGCAATTGGCAGGTTGGAATTTACTCGAACCACTCATCAGCACCCTCATCGCCGTGCCGTTTGCCATGTGGGGACTGGCTTGGACGTTTAACTGCGGCATGAATGGTACTCGAGGCTGTGATAAGATTCTGACAGGTTTGATCTGGTTTGTGCCGTTCATCATGCCGATTTTTTGTTGTTGCTGCCCGTGTTTTTACAACGCAAATCAATGCTCGAGCCTTGGAAATCAAGCAAATC
>JANLWR010000347.1:0-1888 GCA_031364625.1 Deinococcales bacterium
CACGCGCAAGAGCTGAACCGCAAGCCAAATGCTGAATTTCTGCACGATAAGTGCTGAGTGTACCAATCTCCCTTTTTAGGTAAGACCCGAGTCGTTCAACAACGAAAAGAACCTCTGAAACAGCCTCTGAATCCTTGTCCACTTCTGCACGAGCGTGTCGTAGTTGCTCGAGAAAGTATTGACTCACTTTAGAATCCATAATCTCCTCAATCTTTTTTCCTTGCCAACAGAAACCCTAACTTTTACCTCTAGCAACTGTTAATCAATAACACGCTCGAGAAAAATCTTTGATTGGTAAAGTTGAAATTTTTCCAATCAAAGATATCTTAACTTTTCCGCGTTTCTCGAGCTTCTATTTCGACCAAGACATTTCAAACCTTCTTGTCAAACAGCGATTTTCTGCCAATCAATGGTTTGCTTCCAGGTTTCTCGAGATTCCAAAAACCCTTGAAACGCCGCCAGCACTTCATACGGGGTTTCGACGGTGGTTTGGTAGTGCTTGTCCAAAGAACCGTCTTGAAACTCGAGCACGAATTCACCCGCGTTCTGATAGCCGGTTTGGATGTAGGTCAGGTCGTCAGACTCGAGAATGGCGAAGGTGTTTTCTGTGGTGTTGAGGGTTGATATGGCAAGGGCAACCTGGGTGCTGGTTGGATTGTTGATGATGGTGTCATTTTCCAGAGTCAGTCGAATTTGGGTCACGGTTGATCCTATCGCGTTTTCGTTTCTCGAGCTTCTGGACGTGCCAAAATCGCGCCGATAAAAAGCAAAACCGCAGCCGCCGCAAAATTCCAGCCGAGTTGTTCGTGCAACAAGAAAAACCCGAGAATTGACCCGACCACGGGTTGCGCGAAGAAAGCGATTCCAGATAAAACACTGCCCGCTCGAGAGACACCGTAAACCCACGCGGCGAAGGCGATGGCGGTACTAACCACGCCAAGGTACAAAATACCCAGGAAGATACCTGGCGTGATCGTGCCGATAGTGTTGCTCGAGAGTTCAAACGGCACAATCACGAGCGTTCCGAAAAAACCGATCACGCTTGCCCAGGCGGTCACGGCGGCAGGATCGTGTTTGGTGACAACTTGCCCTCCGATCAAACCGAGAACGCCCCAGGAAACGGCGGCAACAACCAGTGCCAGAATCCCAAGTGGGTTGATGTCGCTCGAGCCTGTGCTGGTGAGGATGACGCCCAGCAATCCTAACCCCAGCCCAAACCAGGCTCGAGCATTGACGCGCTCGAGTTTGAGAAATGCAGATAACGCCACGGTCACAAGTGGGCTGGCGGTGGTGATGAGCGAACCCAATGCCGCCCCAGCAAGTTTTGTGCCGATAAATTGAGCGCTGATCGAGATGGTGTAACCGACAATGCCCATTGCCAACACTCGAGTCCAGATTTCGCGGGGCAGTCGCCACTGGAGGTTGCGGATTCTTAAAAAAATAAACATCGCAAGTGCCGAAACCAACATTCGGATGCAAACCAGGGTGATCGGTGGAATCACGCCGAGGACGATTCTCGAGATCACGTACATGCCGCCCCAGATGCTCGAGGCGAGCACGGCGGCGGCAATACCACGGGTGAGGTCTGTGGGGGCTTCTCGAGTGGCAGTTACGGATTTCACAGGCTCGAGTTTAACTGATGGCTCGAGTTTGCTGGTTTTTAAAATGTCAGCTTTGGTGCGCGATCAAGCTGACATCGGGCATACAATTCACTTTTAGAATGTGAAATATCACGTGAACAGAAAACTCTATACTTGGTACAAAAATATAGAATCACCGTCAGGCAGGGGATTTCATAAAACCCGAACGCACGGACATTGTAATTGACAGTGTGCCGAAAAGCGTTGACACTCGAGAGCGGAAAATTCTATACTGGAACATCGTGAAG
>JANLWR010000374.1:0-6746 GCA_031364625.1 Deinococcales bacterium
CCCGAGCTTGAAGGTGTCTCGAGCGCCTGTAAAAGTCTGGTCAGCGCTGGGGATTTGATGAGCGATCATTTTGCCAGCGCCGAATACCGTTCGCATCTGGTGGACGTGTGATGGCAAGCAAGGCTTTGGCTCAAGCGAAGTAAACTTCAACTGAAACTGGGGCATTTCGAGGGAGAATGCCCCAGTTTTTTGTGACTCAAGATTTTACTGGCTGGGTTGGTTGAGCAATACCACAGACTGAACCCTTACCAATCACAGGATGCCTTACTACGTTTTTATTTCGTGGCTTAATTGACATAAATTATAATTTCGGGTTAGAGTTTCGTTCACACAGACTTCATAAACTAAAAACTGTGGCACATACCAAGGAGGTACAATGAAAGCAGTGAACAGAATCTTACGCATCGCATTCGCCAGTACGCTTGCCCTGTCACAAGGCGCTTGGTTTCCCGCACTTGCCGCCAGTCACGGCAAACACCAAGCGGTGATAGCCATTAGCGCAGACGAACTAAAAAGTGAGTATGGTGCAGGTGGTGGAGGTGGCGGGACTACACCAGCACCCGATCCAGGTAATCCACCTCCTACTTGCCAAACTCGAGGAATTTGTCTGATAAACCCTGGGACGGGCGGCAATACAGGTTCATGCTATCCGGTCATGTCACATCCCGAGTGTGCAATGGTTCCATACTCAAGTTATGTCGCCAATGAGACTACCACTGTAACTGAATTTCATATTTTTCAAGGAAGTTTTAATAATAATACGGGTGTTACTGCTAGATTAGGTACAGTTTATAATCAAACATGTGGCTTAACATTGGATAGTACCGTTGGAGTTGGACTTCCACCTAGTGTCGCAGTTGGTGTATCTTATTCATGTGGAGAAGGACAGTCAGTTTATATGGACGTTCCTAACGGACGACTATTTAATGTTTATAGAGATACTTCAGTCAAAACGTGGACTCAATTTGTTATGTATAGATGGGAACGTAATGGAACTCCGTTAGATTATATTGGACAAAGAGAAAATAGATACCGAAAAGTGTTATATCTTTACTATTCGGGTGGAATTATATGATTTATGCGTGAATAGAATTGTTAAAATTTCTTACAGTATAACTTCTCGATTTAAAATCTCGAGAAGTTTCAAAATTGAAAACTGTTAATTTTATGAAAATAGAGGTTTAAATGAAGTTAAAAATACTAACAAGTTTAATTTTTATATCAATTACTATATCTTTAGCTAATTTTAACAAAGAAAATATTGAAGGTTATATTAGTCTTGACCTAATAAAAACTGAGAAAATTGATATTATTATTAGTTTATTAGGATTTAATAAACCTAAATTAACACATTCATGTAAATCAGTTATTCAGCTAAAAACTGTTAAAGATAATCTAATTACATTAAACTTTATGGGGAAAATTAACGAAATATGCTATGTTAGCCTTTCTGAAGACAAAACAGTCAAAAAATTTATTTTACAAGTATTTTATACCAATTTAAATTACAAGAAATGTAAAGAAATCGATGAGTTTCCTGGCTATGCTTGGGGAGAAACTCAGTCAAAGTTTATTCAAAAATACTTTTCTTACTATGATTTTACTACGCCAACTGGTGATGATTCAATTTCATTCATGTCTTTTGAGCATTATCCAATAACAAAAATATTTAATTTGCGATACAATTTTGATAACTTCCCAGTTCAACCACTATTTTACTATGGTGAAATTTTAGGAATCGATCAATTGAAGGGTTTTATTGCTCAAAATGTGTCAAGAAAAATATTTCCAAGTATTGAAAAAGATAAAGGACTTGGAGTAATGTATTTAATGGGATTAAAAAACTACTATCAGGGTATTAAAACAGCTAACCCTAAACTGATTCAGAAGTTTTATTCTTATAGAAAATTCATATTTTTTTCTACGGAAAAAGAAAAAAATTGTATCGTAGTGCATTCTGGATACAGTACCTAGATTAATTTATAGTATTGACTATGTTAATAAAATATTTCCGTGAGGTTAATTTGCGCAAAATCATTATTGTTCTCTTCATTGGTTCTTTCGCTTTTGCCGCCACCCAATCCGATCTCGAGACTGCATTCGAGCAAAATTATGAACCGTCCCAATCTGTGGTTGAAAATACGGACAATGCTGTTTTCAGTCTCGAGAATGCCAACAACGCTTACCTACCGCGTTTGACGTTTTCGGAAACACTTCAATCCGTCAATTATCAAACCGTCAGTTTGCAAGGTTCGCTGGGTGCAACCTGGAACATTCTGGATGCCAAACGCGATTTGCAACGACAAATATCAGAATTGCAAATCAAATTCGCTAACCTCGAGAAAACCAGCGATAAAGACCGTGCGCGTTTAAACTTTCGGACTTATGTTCAAGCGCTGAACACTTACGAATACGGCATTCGGATGCTGCGGTCGCTCGAGACGGACGTGAAGAAGCAACGTCCACTTTGGACGGTGGACACGCCAGCCAGTCAATTCGCACCAAACGAAATTGATTCGTACCTTAAATTTCTTGAGTTTATTGACACGCGCAAATCGCTCGAGGTACAAACGAACCAATTGCGTCGTCAGCTTGGTAAGTGGACGAAATTGAGCACGGCAGAATTGGCAGAAGGACAGATCACTTTCCCTGGCGATCCGACGCTCGAGTCTGAAATTGTCGTGGATTCTTGCGTGAATCAAAGTGCTGTCATGCAGCAAGCCAGAATGCGACTTGAACAAGAGAAACTGTACGCGGCTTTAACTTCGGATGCTTCGCCGACATTGGCGGTCAGTGGACAAGTCAGTGCGAACGCGCCCGTCGCAACGGGACAATCGGTGTTTTCGGGTCAGGTGTCGGTCACACTCAACATTCCCATTCCGAACACGTCTGTTTTTTCGGGTAATACGCAGGCAACCGTTGGGACGACAGGCGCAAGCCAAAGCGCGAATGTGTCGTTCCCAAATACGTTTCGGCAAGCCGAACCGCAAGGCGCGAAATGGGCAGAGAAAAACATTGCCGACACCCGAGAAGCCGTGACCGATCAACTCAACGATTCGCTGCGCTTGAGAGAGAATTTAATCAACAACATCAAACTGGTAAAACAACGACTCGAATGGGGCGAACGCAGTTTACGCGACTCGAGCAACGCGGATGCACTGGCGAAATTAAACGCTCGTTTTGCTTTGGTAGGTTTAAAAATTCGGGGGTATTACGATCACCTGAACTTGCAAGTCAATACTTTAAATCTGGCGAACACGTGCAATCTCAAATTTAATTACGCCCCTCGAGATGCAGTATTTAGTCCAACCAAAGTCCCATAAATTTCTTGGAGGTTTTTTTGATGTGGAAAACAATTCTGGTTGCATTTATTGCAGGTTTAACAGGGGCAATCATTGGAGTCTCGAGCGTTAACGCTTTACCAGCCGCCGCTCGAATTGGGTACGTGACCGTGCCATCGGTGATTCAATCCACACCAGCAGGCAGCGCCTTAAAGAAAGTTGAAGCGGCTCGAACCTCCGAAGCGAAACCAATTACGGACAAACTGAAAGCTTTACAGCCTAAAATGCGAGCTGGCAGTGCAACTTTTGAAGAACGCGACCAATGGGATGCGCTCAATAAACAGTACGCCACGATTGCTAAAAAGTACGATGTGCAATTTCAAAAAATTGTGCAACCGTTCGACAAAAAACTTTTGACCGCCATTAAAAAATCGGCTGATTCACAAGGTTTTAGTCTGATCGTGGACGGCATTATCGCTACCGATTCTGGTTTGTTGTTGTACGCCAACCAAGACGCGGCGAACATCACCAAAGATGTGATTGCGCAGTTCAAGCAATTGAAGTAACAATCAGGAATTTGGTTTTGTTGGACGTGCCGCTCGACGGGGTATACGATTTTTGAGGGTACTTTCGAGCGTTTGAAGTTCTTCTGAACTGGGGTCTTGGGTTAAGTCACACAGGCTGATGTTCACGGCTCGAGCGACAGAACGTAGGGTTAGAAGCGTAGGGTTGAAACTGCGCGGGTCGCGCACTCCCTCAAGTCCCTGGTAAGTACGAACTGGAAGGTCGGCAAGGTCAGCGGTTTCTTCTTGGGTCAGTCCAGCAGCTAAACGGGCATTACTCAGACGCAATTGAACGATACGCAAATACGTTTCTTTGTTGGTGCTCACCAGGTTATGCTGCAATGTACTGCGCTTAAAAACCATGCTTTATACATCACGAAATTAAATCGTAACGGAGAACTGAATGGTTGCACTCGAGAAACTGAAGTTGAAACAAAACGCGACAAGCGCATTGATTGCTGCGGGTTTATTGCTGGCTTTGTTCGTGCCAACATTTGCCGCCGCGTTTGGCTCACCACGAGCCTTGCCTTTCTACTCAAGAACAGACAGAGTACAACTGGGTTGGGATGGGATCAAACGCCAAGAACTCGACAACACGTGTGGGCTTGCGGTACTCGCCACGATTCTCGAGTGGACTGGAAACCCAGTGACTGAAGCGACATTGCATAAGCAAGCCAAAATTACCGAAAAAGGCATGAGTCTATTCGACTGGCAACAATTGGCTAAAAAGTACAAGATCAACGGCATTTGGGTGCGTTCCGAACCCAGTGCGCTCGAGTCACTGCCCACGCCTTTTGTGGTGCAAATCAAAGACCCAACAGGACATTTTGTGATCGTGCGCCGAGCCTACAACGAGCATGTGTACATTGCTGACCCGAACGTTGGTAATGTGCTCTTGTCACAGACTCAATTCTTAAGGGTTTGGACTGGGCGGGCTTTCGTGGCAAACCAATGAAAACCATTCCTCGAGAAACACTAAACTTCAAAACGTCGGACACAATTGTTGCGCCTCGAGTCCGTTTGATTTTACTGGCGTTGACCTCGAGCGTATTGCTCAGTTTTGCTTTACGACCTCAAGGTTTTGGGGTTTTAGCATTGATTGCGTTGATTCCTGGAATGATTGCCATTTCTCAAGAAACCAAGCTTTTCAAAGCCGCACTGTACTCGTACTTATGCTCGGTAGGTGCGGTGGTTGTCGCGCTCGAGGGTTTGCTGCGAGAATTCCCATTTGTGTTTATGACAGGTGTTCTGGTGTACTCGAGCATTTTCGCGTTCGTTGGTGCTGGCGTGTTTGTGCTCAAAAGAACGTGGGGTACAAAAGCCATTCTTGCCTTCCCAATTTTCTGGGTGGCACTCGAGTTTCTGGTCAGCCAACCCGCCATTCTTGGGCAGTGGGCGAATCCCATCATGGCAATTGGGTACACACAATTTGACACGCCACTTCTGCAAACCGCCCGTTGGAGTGGCGTGACAGGAACAAGTTTTCTGGTCGTGGCAGTCAATGCGGTTTTGGTGTTCGCGTTTCTCGAGCGACGTGTGACGCGGTTTATTCCAAGTGTTGCGTTGGTTGTTTTGATTCTTGCCGCCTTATTTATTCCAACACCCACCAGTCAACCTGTTGGTAAACCATTTCGTGTGGGTATTGCTCAAGCCTATTTACCAACGCTCGAGTATACGATTGCCGATTTTGATGCTAGCTCTCAAAAATTGATTTCAGAGCGCTACAAGATATTGCTGGCAAAACTGAAACAAGAGAAAGTGAATTTGGTGGTACTGCCCGAAACCGCGCTTGGCGGCTGGTTTAGCAATTTAGATCAAAACCCGCAAATTCTTGACGCTTTGCAGGGAGTGTCTTTGGCGCTGATTGGCGTGAAAACCTCCAGCCGTTCTGTTGAAGACCGTATCGAATCCCGCAACGCGATTCTCGAGTTTCAACGCGAAGCAAACCGAATTCGGGAAGTGTACGCCAAGAAAATCCCGATTCCAATGACTGAAGCGGGTTTCACACCAGGGAAAAATGTTGGTTTGGTGCGTTTGGGTGGGATTGTTTTTGGGCTTGGTATTTGCTGGGAGAATACTTTTCCAGCTTTAGCTCGATATGAGGTACGAAACGGTGCTCAAGTGCTGGTCTATCAAAACAGTCTGCTTTGGGCTGGTGCAACGGCAACCCCTGTTTTACATCAACGCATCAGCGCGTTTCGGGCTGTTGAGAATGCTCGAGATGTGATTCATGCCACGGCAGGAGGATCGAGTGCGCTCATGAACTCGAGCGGTCATTTGATTGCGGTTGCGCCTCAAGTGACCGAAACTGTTCTGACAGGCTTGGTGCAAGCCAGGACGGGCTTGACGGTGTTTGGTCAGCTTGGTGATTGGTTTGGAGTCTTTAGTGTATTCATGGCAGGATTCATGCTACTACTGAATAGGTTCATTTCGAAAAGAGCGACACCAAAAAAACTAGGAACTCCAAAATTCTAGTCTGAATTACAATGAATTTGCTGTGCCTTAACATGCTAGCCTGAGAGAAATCCAATCTCTCGAGGTGAACGCATGGAATACCGCAAACTCGGCAATTCTGGTTTGGTCGTCAGCGCACTTTCACTGGGCACAATGCAGTTCGGGCAAGCCATGAACATGGGTAAACTTGACCAGACCGCCACCATCAACATGGTGAAATTCGCACTCGACCACGGCATTAACTTTATTGACACCGCCGACGTCTACTCGAGGGGCGAATCAGAGACTCAACTTGGCGCAGCGCTTAAAGGCATCCGTGAAGAGATCGTGCTTGCCACCAAATTTCGCCTGCCGATGAGCGACAACATCAACCGTTCTGGCGCAAGCCGCGTCAACATCATGCGCGGCGTCCAAGGCAGTTTAAAGCGCCTGTAAACCGATTACCTCG
>JANLWR010000541.1:0-4270 GCA_031364625.1 Deinococcales bacterium
TGCCGTCGCCTACGGCGAACCCGCCCAAACAAGTACAAACTACGTGCTTGAAAACAAGTTCGAGAGTTTAAATGTTTTGGTCGATGCACCAGACAGCATGACTGGACTCGAGACGAGCGAAGCCGTGAATGACAAATACAAGGTCAATGCTTACCCAACCACTTTTTTTATTGATAAAGACGGTACGATTCAAGCGCTGCGCGAAGGTGGCATGAGTCGCAAAACATTTATTTCGTATCTACGAAACATTAATATCACTCCGTAGTTTCCGAATCAAAAAGCTCGAGCGACAAATAATGTCGCTCGAGCTTGTCTAAACTTAACGATTTTGCGGAAAACCCAAATCCACTTTTGAAGTGCTTGGGTCGGGCCATCTCGAGCTGACGACTTTACCTCTGGTGTAAAACAGAATCCCTTCGGGTCCGTACATGTGGGTGTCGCCAAACAAACTGGCTTTCCAGCCGCCAAAACTGTAATAGGAGACTGGCACTGGAATTGGCACGTTGATGCCAACCATGCCGACATTGACATCAAATTGAAACTGTCTTGCCGCGCCGCCGTCCCTGGTAAAAATGGCAGTGCCGTTGCCGTATCGGTTGTCGTTGATCAGCTTTAAACCCTCTTCGTAAGTGTTGACGCGAACCACTTGCAAGACGGGTCCAAAAATTTCGTCTTTGTACGAATCCATGTCTGCGGTGACATGATCCATCAAACTGACACCCAAGAAAAAACCGTCTGATTTGGCAATTTCGGCGTCTCGACCATCGACCACCAAAGTCGCGCCCTGGGCTTTGCCACTCTCGAGATACCCTGCAACTTTGTCACGGTGTTCGCGGGTTATCAGCGGTCCCATTTCGGCGTCTTTGTCTGTACCTGGTCCAACGTTGATTTTGGGCAACCTGGCGCGTAAGGCTTCGATCATTGGGTCGGCAACGTTACCCACCGCGACGACCACCGAAATTGCCATGCAGCGTTCGCCCGCCGAGCCGTAGGCGGCGCTGACCGCAGCATCGGCTGCCATCGCAACATCGGCGTCTGGCAGCAACAGCATGTGGTTTTTCGCGCCGCCCAGGGCTTGAACCCGTTTGCCGTGTTTGGTGCCCGTTTCGTAAATGTATTTGGCAATCGGTGTGCTGCCGACAAACGAAACGGCGGCAATATCGGGATGCTCGAGGATCGTGTCAACCGCCAGTTTATCGCCGTGGATCACCGTGAAAACGCCGTCAGGAAGACCAGCTTTTTGTAACAGTTCGGCAATGAACAAACTGGCGCTCGGGTCTTTTTCGGATGGTTTTAAGACAAAGGCGTTGCCGCAAGCCACGGCGTTGGAGATCATCCAGAGCGGAACCATTGCCGGAAAATTAAACGGGGTAATGCCGGCAACCACGCCCAAAGGTTGACGGATGCTGTAGACATCCACGCCTCGAGAAACCTGTTCCGAAAAACCGCCTTTTAAGAGGTGCGGCACGCCGCAAGCAAATTCGACGTTTTCCAAACCACGGGCAATTTCGCCCAGCGCGTCGCTGGGAACTTTGCCGTGCTCGAGGCTGATGATCTGCGCCAGTTCTTGACGGTTTGCGTCGAGCAATTCGCGGAATTTGAACATGATCTCGCTGCGTCGAGCCAGCGGTGTTACGCGCCAGCCAACCGATGCGGCTTTGGCAATGGACACGGCATGATTTATTTCTTCGACACTCGCCAGGTCAACTTGGGCTTGAATTTCACCCGTGGCGGGATTCCAGACGGGGGCGCTGCGACCTGAGGTTGACGCATGTGGTTTTCCAGAAATCCAGTGGTGAATGCGTTTTGAGGTTTGTTCAACTTGTGCTTTTGGTTCGGCGGTTAGTGTCATGGCTTCCTCCTGAATAACGGTGCTGGTTTCGATTGGCTTTCATTTGACTGTCGTTTTTTCAGATTCTAAGTCAAAATCAAGAAAAAACCAAAATCCAAGCCACGCAAATCAGTCGTAACAAATCCAGATGCGCCTTGTGGGCAAGTGATGTTACACTCGAGCATCATGATGATGCGAGGTATTCGCGGTGCGACCACTGTAATAGAGAACTCCCCAGAAGCCATTTTTGACGCTACCAAAGAGCTATTGATCGAAATGCTTGCCCAAAATTCGGTTTGTCAACACCCAAATGCGCCTTTGGCGGCAGAACTTGAGAGTTTATGCAGCATCATTTTTACCGTAACTCCAGACTTGAACGCCGCCTTTCCAGCCGAAGCCGCACGCAATGGTTTAAACATGAAGTTTGTGCCGCTGCTGAATGCGCTCGAGATTCCCGTGCCTGGGCGTTTGCAACGTGCCATTCGGGTCATGATGCACCTCAACACTGACTTACGACAACAAGACATCAAACACGTTTACCTTCGAGATGCAGTGGTGCTGCGACCAGACCTCGAGAGTGCCCAGTAAACAACGCGTGCAAGTTTAAACCACTCAAAGGTGCAAATGAACACCGCGCCACCTCGAGGGTATCGTACTATCGAACGGAGTGAAGCAACCATGATGAGCCTGATCCATCCACGCATTCAAGGTGCTGACACCAGCATTCCTTTGCTGGAAGCCATTGTGGTCAGCATCACCCGTGACAAACGCACCAAAGATCAGGCGGTCAGCGATCAATTTCGGCGTCGAAAACCTCCTGCGGGTTTAAACGACCTGATCGGCACTGGGCGAATCTGGGTGGTGCGCGGCGAAATTAGCGTTTTAAAACGTGAACTTGCGGCTTGGAATAAACCTGGCGAAATGCGCCTTTTGGGCAGCAACATGATTTTTCATGTGGTCAAACTCGAGGCGATTCAAGACCAGAATGACGGCATTGCCCGTTGGACTTTTGTGTCTTTGAGCATTCCAACCCCCAGCCAGCTCGAGAAAATGCAAACCGAAATCGAAGCCGGTTTTGTCCTCGAGTTTGATGACCTATGAGCACCCGCGCCGACGTTCACGACGCCGCCGGTCTGAATGAGTACATAGCTGGGATGGCAAGAAGCAAACCAGACAAAGCAAAAATTCTCGAGTTCGTGACTGGAAACCGTGTGCTGGAGCTGGGTTGCGGTTCTGGGGCGGTGCTCGAGTTATTGCATCAACATGATCCAAAGATCGAACTGGTCGGGGTTGACTTGAGTGCCAAATTGCTCGGTGCTGCCGCCAGACAACTGGGGAACGGGGTTCTATTTCAGCGTCAAGACATTTTTGAACTCTGCAAAAACCCCGAAAAGCTGGCTGAATCAAAATTCTCGAGCGTCATTTTGTGCAGCGCCCTGCACGAGTTTGCCACTTATGCGCTCGAGCACCCCGAGCGTTTTTTCGAGTCTGGCGTCTCGCCGATGTTGGTGGCGGCGAAACGAATATTTGGTTTGGCAAAAAATTTACTGCTACCTGGCGGCAGGTTGATTGTGCGCGACGGCGTCAAGCTCGAACCGCAAGTGTTAACCATTCGCTTTAAAAATCCTGAGCTTCAGGAAACATTCTGGCGTTTTAGCGACGATTTCAGACCGTTCAAACTCGAGTTCGCGGTGCAAGGAAATTTGTACACCATGGAAGCCAGCCATTTCTACGAATTTGCCACCAAATACTTTTACACCACCAACTGGGACATTGAAGTGGGCGAGATTTTTGGTTGGGCGAGCGGCTTTGAACTCGAGAATTTGCTGCTCGAGACTGGTTTTACGCCCCTGACACGACAGGTGTACACGATCGATTTTTTAAGGAACAAATGGCAAAACGCCTTTGAAATCACAGATTTAACTGGAATGTCTTTTATGCTTCCAAGCACGCAAATCGTCGTTGCTCGAGCCTGATTGCACAATTTTCACAGTCTAAATTTAATCAATCCTCACGGTACACACCGAGCGGCGCTTAAGATAACCTCGTGAAAAAAGGAATTTTAACCATCTCGAGTTTATTGCTTGGCTTCGCACTCGCCCAGGGCGGCTTGGTGATCCAAGCCAACGGCGATCAGGAGACCGATGCGGACGGTGTGACCACCATGAGCCAAGGCGGTACGGTGATTGACAACGTCAATGGGATTACCATTAAAGCGTTGTACATCAAAGTCAAAGACGGGGCTTTTTTAAATGCCACAAACGCGACCATCATTACCGCACAGTCACAAAGTATTACAGCCTCAAAAATCGATTGGAACATCGCTTCAGATCGCATGGCGTTGTCTGGACCGTTGACCGTCTCGACCAGTGAAGTCAAATCGCTCTCGAGCGCCAATGCAATCGCTTATCCAAAGGCGGGAATTATTGTTTCGCCAGG
>JANLWR010000440.1:0-2554 GCA_031364625.1 Deinococcales bacterium
TGGCTGTGCGCCCGACACGTTCTTGGGCGCGGGTTTGCAGACGGCTCGAGCGGTGCTGGACGCTGGCACGATTGGGCAGCCTGTTGGCGCTCACGCCATGATGGTTTCCAGAGGTCCCGAAGCCTGGCATCCAGACCCCGAATTTTTCTTTAAACGCGGCGCGGGACCACTGTTTGACATGGGACCTTACTACATTACGGCACTGGTTCATTTGTTCGGCGCTGTTAAACGCGTGACCGCCAACGCCCGGATCACGTTCCCCACCCGCACGGTCGGCAGCGGCGCGAAAAAAGGACAGCAAATTACCGTCGAAACCCCGACGCATATTGCAGGCGTGCTCGAGTTTAGCGCGGGAATGCTGGCGACATTGACCATGAGTTTTGACGCCATGCAGGGGAGTGCGCCGAACATCGAAATTATGGGGTCGCAGGGCGCGTTGCTGGTCAATGACCCAAATATGTTCACAGGCGTCTTGCAAACCAGGGACAGCAAATACGATTGGCATGACGTGCCGATCACGCGCCCGTATTTTGAAAACACCAGGGGTTTGGGTGTCGCCGACATGATGAAAGCGCATCATGAATCTCGAGCACACCGCGCCAGTGGCGAACTGGCGTTCCATGCACTCGAGGTGATGCACGGCGTTCTGACCGCCGCGCAGGAATCACGTTTTGTGGACATTCTTTCGCAACCCGCCCAGCCCGCCCCACTTGGGGAAAATGAACTTTTTTGAGGTGAAAGCATGAACATTGGAATGCAAATTTACGGACTGCGTAACGAACTCGAGCACAATTTTGAAGGCACACTCGCCAAAGTTGCCGACATGGGCGTGACGGGCGTCGAACTGTTTGGGGCGCACAAAAGTGCTTTAGACACCAAAACCATTCTGACGCGTCTGAACTTAACACCCGTCGCTTGCCACGTCACTTTTGATACCCTCGAAGCCGACCTCGAGGGGCAAATTGATAGATCCCAAGAAATCGGGGCGGGCATTCTGGTCTGCGCCTGGTCAAAAGCAGGCGACCACCAAACCTGGGAGCAGATCGCCGACGCCCTCGAGCATCACGCGCAAGCCTGCAACGCCCAGGGACTCGAATATGCCTATCACAACCACGACCATGAACTGACCGAAACCGTAAACGGCGTTCCTGCCCTCGATGTCATCGCCACCCGAGCACCCAGCGTCAAGCTCGAGCTTGACACGGCATGGTTGCACGCAGGCGGGGTCAAACCCAGTTCTTACCTCGAAAAATACGCAGACCGCACAGTGTTGGTACACATTAAAGACCTGCGCAAAACCGCCACTGGCTGGGAGACCGTCGAACTCGGGCATGGCGAAGTTGACCTGGCAGACACCATCGCCGCCGCCAAAAAAACCAATAGTAACTGGTTGCTGCTCGAGCAAGACAACAGCCCGACACCGCTTGAGTCGCATGGGCGCAATGCGGTTTGGTTAAAAGCGCATTCTTAAACGCCCTAGCGTACAATCAAACCATGCGAACCATAAATGTTGAACCACTCGAGCACAGCACATTCTTGCCATTCGGGTTGATTGCCAACCAGATCAACCCGACCAGTGAAAAAATCGGGGCTGACCCCATCGAGTTTTACCGCGACATGGCGCAACTCGATCTGGGAACAGCCAGCAAAGCCTCGTTCTCGACCTGCCGCGTCGAACAACGCGAATTTATCATTGACGTGACCGAATACCACTCGAGCACCGGTGAAGCTGTCCTGCCACTCGATGCCGACGTGCTGATTCATGTTGCACCCGCCACCCCAAACGGTGTGTTGCCGCTCGAGAAATTTCGTGTTTTTCGAGTGCCAAGGGGAACGTTGGTGATCTTGCGACCTGGCGTTTGGCATCACGCGCCGTTCTCGATTCATGGTGTGGCAAACGTCTTGATTGTGCTGCCCGAACGCACCTATGCCAATGATTGCACGGTGGTTGAATTGCCAATTTCAGATCAGATTCGGATTTTGGTTTAAGGCTCGGGCATTGACATCTCGAGTTTCACATTCAGAAATCGTTGTTTGGTTACGTTAAACGTTCAACAAAGCGTGCTCCTGTTTTCGCCCGAACTTCCTCGAGGGTCGCCCCTGGCATCAATTCGGTCAGCGTCAATTTGGAATCCAAAAATTCAAACACCGCCAAGTCCGTAATCACCATGTCAACCGAAGCTCGAGAGGTCAAGGGCAGCACACATTCTGGAACAATTTTGCTCGAGCCGTCAGGGTTTACATGGGTCATGGTGATGATCAATTTTTTCGCGCCGCTCGCCAAATCCATCGCGCCGCCAACGCCCAAAAGTGGTTTGCCTGGGACAGCCCAATTTGCCAGATTCGCATGTTCGTCCACCTCGAGTCCGCCCATGATGGCAACATCCACATGCCGCCCGCGAATCATGGCGAAACTTTCCGCGCTGTCAAAATAACTCGCTCCTGGCAAAGCGGTCACAGGAATTTTTCCAGCATTGACCGGAAACTCGAGCGCCCCACCCTCCTCTGGCGCGGGTCCAACGCCGAGCATTCCATTTTCGGTGTGCAAAATGAT
>JANLWR010000560.1:0-7854 GCA_031364625.1 Deinococcales bacterium
CGACCATGCGGGGGCGGCGGGAAAGTTGTCCCGGGAATTGGATTTAACGGTTTTTGTTCATGCCAGGGGCGCAAAACACTTGCAAGATCCGACCAGGTTGCTTGCCAGCGCCAAACAAATTTTTGGCGACCGAATGACCGAAATTTGGGGAAACATCGAACCAGTTTCTAATCTCGAGATTTTGAATGGAGGAGAGCGGCTCGAGTTGTGCAAACTCGAAATTGAGGCGTTGTATACCCCAGGTCACGCCGTGCATCACTTGGTATTTCAACTCGAAGATGTGATTTTTGCGGGTGATGTGGCGGGGGTGCGAATCGGAAATCAAGCGCCAGTTCCACCGACGCCGCCGCCCGACATCAACCTCGAACATTGGCGAATCAGCATTGAACTTCTCAAATCTCGAGCCGCCAAAACCTTGTACCTTGCGCACTTTGGACGTTTTGATGACGTGCCGATACACCTCGAGAGATTGTCAGAAAATCTCGAGCGTTTTGCCCAGGTTTCACTTTCAGGTTTGCAAGCAGGGGAGACTGGAGACGAAATTGCGGCTCGATTGCGCCGCGCCAGCAGTTTGCAGGCGTCCGACGAATTTGCGGGCGGTTATGTCCCAGCCAGTATTTCTGCCTCGGACGTGGCAGGACTCGAGCGGTATTGGCGTACAGTTCACCCAGACTTACTGTGATTTTGCCTCGCCAGAGTTGGGACTCACCTGCAGACTCGAGATGTCCACCGCCTCAAAATCGCTGCCCTTAACTTTGCTGATGCTCGATAAGATGTCATTGTCCCAAGCCTCGTCTTGCGTGCCTGAGACATACCAATTCGAGCCATTGTCCGCCAGAATCAGACCATAGGTTTTTAAAGCTTGCAGAATCACGCGCAGGTCTTTTGGAAAACTCGAGGTGTCAAAACTTGCTTTGAGCCGAAACCGTGCGCCCATCGGTGGCAGCTTGGGGTCGCTCGAGGCTCCAGCTTGATGTCGGGCAGCCCAGACGAAGGCTCTTTGCGTGGTTTGGGCGGTAAAACGAATAGCGTGAGCAATTACACCTGCCGCCACCTCGTCGTGCCGTACCAGCCCTGGCAGAATCGGCAAACCTGCCGCGTCGGCGCTGGTCCAGGTGCTCGGTCTTAAAGCATTGGATTTCAAATCCCAAATCGCACCCGCGCCTACTCGCCAAGAGCCATCGGCGTTGGCGTAGGCATTGCCCACCTCGTAAAGTTTGCATTCGCCTTGACGCACGATCAAAATGTGCCGATCACCGTTGGAACTCGAGCCTCCCTCGATGGGTGCATTGCTCGGAATGGGATAGAGCGCATGGTCACTTTCGTCATCGTATTCAAATGTCACTGACACCCCAGCCTGATTGGCGGGAACAACCACAAACGGAATGCCAATCGGTTGCCCCTCGTACAAACCCGAACCAAAATCTGGGTGCAATCCAACGCCAGTCCCAATGCTCGAGATGTAGGAAAAAGAGTTTTTGTCAACTGGCAGCTTGTCGATGCGGGCGTTCCAGACGTTATTTTTGGGAAACAGCGAACACGCGCCCAAGTTGGTGTTCGGCAGTGTGATTGCCCCAGAAGCGAAACAGGCGGTTAAAAAAACCAACAACAAGGCTTTCTTCATAATCCCGAGTGTAAACCCCAATTCTGAGATAGATTGAGTTGTGTTTTATGCCCTGATCTTGCCCCTCGCGCTGCTGGCTGCGTTTACCATTGTTAATTCGGTATTGTTTCGCAGTTTGCGTTATTACGCTCCCGTTTTACTCGAGCGTCAACCCAAAGTTTCATTATTGATTCCAGCCCGAAATGAAGAAGCCAACCTCGGGTTGCTGCTGCCCACACTGGTCGCCCAAAATTATGCAAACCTCGAGATCATTGTATTGAACGATCACAGTACAGACCGAACGCTCGAGATAGCCCAACAATACGCGGCAAGGGATTCCAGGTTGCGCGTAATCGAAGGCGGCGAATTGCTGATCGGTTGGCTCGGCAAACCCAACGCCTGCCGTCAACTTGCCGAAGCCGCCAGTGGCGAAATTCTGGTCTTCACCGATGCCGACACGCTCTGGCAACCCGACGCGATCAGCTTGTGCGTCAAAGCCATGCAAGCCACCAACGCGGATGCCATGTGCGCTTGGCCTCAGCAAATCCTCTCGGGCTGGTTCTCGAGCCTCATTCAACCTTTTATTACATGGAGTGTGGTGGCTTTGTTGCCCGTGTGGTTGATCCCGAATCCCAAACACAAACTGATTGTCAGCGCCAACGGTCAAATGCTGGCATTCAAAAAAGATTGCTACGCCAGCATTGGCGGGTTTGAACCAGTCAAGCACAGCATCCTCGAGGACATGGCACTGGCAAGAAATGTCAAAGCCCAAAACCTGCGCTTTGTGCTCTTGAACGGTTTGGGCAGCGTCAAATGCAAGATGTACTCGAGCACCTCGGACACCTTTGATGGTTTTGCCAAAGCCGCCTTTGTCGGCTTAGGCTCGAGCGTTCCAGCCTTGTTCATCAGCATTTTGTTCTTTGCTTGGTTGTTTCTTGCCCCCTGGATTTGGTTGATTGCCGCACTGGTTTCAGGCTCGAGCTTCACCTTACCGCTTGTTGCGGTTTTGCTCAGTTTGCTCGGGCGGTTTGTTGCTGACCTCGAGTTTGGGTATCCATTGTATTTATGGGTGCAGCAACCCATTTCGATGGTTGCTTGGGCAACGATTGCAATTGCCTCTTGGCGCAGATTCAACAAAGGGCAAACCAGTTGGAAGGGACGTGTTTACGACCTCAAAAACAAACCTAAAAGTTAAATGACCTTGTAATCCCCGTAACATAATCTTCATGAGAATATCAAATTATGGTTTGGGAATTTTAGATTTTTGCTGTATTCTTTTAAATTTATCTGGAAAAAAGAGAAAATCTCGAGTGAGAATAATTGTCTTTTCTATGTCTCTCGAAAGATTCGTCATTGCAAATTCTTTGAATTTAATGTCATCAAATAGAGTTAGATGAAAATAAAAACATAAAGGAAAAAACAATTGGACAATATCTGAATAGTATGAATGATAAGAAATATAAAGCAAAAGTAAAGATGAAAAATAAAAAATATAATACATTATTAAAACAACTAGTTTAGGAATATCAAAAAGTAAAGGTTTATCAGGGTTTTTAATTTTAACTAAGTTTAATAATATAACATAAATAGCGAAGGCTTGTAGTATAAGAAATAAGACTATTCTATTTAGATTTGAAGGATTATTTAAGTAAAAGATAGTAAATAATACTATTGGCGCAATATTTAGTATATACTTACTAAAAAAATTGGCTTCAATTTTTTTAAAATAATCTCCATGAATTCGTAATTTCTTATTTTTAATAGTTAATTCTATAGATTCAAGTGAATAAAATTTAGACATAGATGCCATTGAAATAAACCAACACAAAATTAGTGAGACTATCGCAAAATTTAATGTTAATATATTTTCATTAAAAGCAGCTAATCCCGTTAAAAATCTTAAAGGTGTATTTAAAGAAACAAATAATAATTTAAAAATCGAGTGTTCTTTAGGTAAATGTTTTACAAAAAATACATATATTGCCTGATGAAATATAATTAGTAAAAATACAATCAGTAATGTATAATTTTTAATTACTATACAAAAAGTAAAAGACATTATTAAACGAATTATTACATGATTTATCGCTGTTTTCTCCGACAAAAATTCCATTTGAATTGCGCGAAACTGATTATTCGGCAGATTTTTATCGATGAAAGAATCTCTAATATCATCCCATAAAAGTTTTGCTTGTTGTAAAATACACTCCTCAAAAACAAAATAAACAATTCCAACAAAAAATAATGTAATCGGTTCTATATAAAAGCTATCTAGATTTATTTTTTGACCACTAAAATCTAAATTGCTAATCTGAAAAAAGTTGATAACGCTAAGAAAACTATAACTTGGATTAACTGATGCAGCCGAAATAAAAAAGCCATACCAAAAAAATGATCCCTTAAATATAATATCTTTAGGTCTTGGGAAAATAATAAAAAATATTTTCTTTAATTCTTTTGAAAGATTACCAAAAACCTCTTCTCGCGCCAAATGTTTTGAAATTTTAGCTTTAGAATTTAAATTATCAATGAATTCTCTAGAAATACTTTGAGTATCACTATAAATACCAATAAAAATATAGTATGTAATTGCAAAAGTAATAAATTCTTTTAATAAAAATATAGAGCCAAGAAAATTAGATTTTGTAAAAATTATTGAAAAACAATATAGAACATAAAGAAATAAAACTAAAATTAACGAAGCTATCAAAATTCCAAATAGAATTCTGAATTTAACACTCCCGTCTTTTGGATTTGTGATTCTCGAGATCAATAATTTATTGTTAAAGGCGATAAATGTCTCTTTTCCCATTATTTCGTTAACTATGCTTGTCACATAGGTTGCTTGACCCACACTTTGCATCAAGTGATAAAACAAATTAAATAAATACCAATAAAATACATAAAAAAAGATGGGAGAAAAAAATAGCACCAACGGTTCAACTTTTGTTTTTCCTTCGGTCACGACGAACGCAAAGAGTGTCGCTAGTACAGTTAAACCACCACCTGTAAATTGTAAAATTCGATTATCAAAATTTTCTATACGATTAACTAATACTTGATATTCAAGAAAAAGTCCCTTCAAATAATCATCGTCGGGATGATCTCGAACAACAATTTCGGATTTTTCGATTTGAATCTGAGACATTATAATCCTTTTATAGGTATGTAATAATTCTTTTATTTCTATTATTTGTTAACATAAAAACTTATCTGATTGAAATTATCAATTAATATTTTCTTTTGGAAAAGACGCTTCATAACGGGCTTTTTGGTGCTTTTTCTGAAGCCCGAAGTAGTGCCGCGCCGCCAATAAATGGTCCAATCAGAATGTACAGGTAATACGAAATAAATCGCCAGATTAGCGTCAGGAACGTCTTAGCGGCATCGGGAACACCAATTGCGGCAAAAACCTTGCCAAGCGCAATTTCAAAGTAACCACTGCCGCCAGGGGTTGGCACAACTGAACTGAGGCTGACCAACAAGCTCTGGCACGCCAATATTGCCACGTGATCAAAGTTAGGAATGCCGAGTCCCCAAGCCACCACGTTAAACGCGCCAAAGTGGGTCAAGAACGCCAGAGCATTGACAAAATGCAGCAGCAATTGCGTACCGAGCGGCATTTGTCGCAATTCCGCCATGACATGACCGGTACGGTGTACAAAGGCGAAAGCCCCAAAACGCCAACGTTTTAAAAATCCAAGACTGAAAATATTGAAGATTAACTTTGCAATCAAATCGGCACTGAACGTCACGGCAATGGCGGCGGCGATCAAGAGGATGCTCGAGATACCAATTAAAACGCCAAGCACGGGAATGCCCAGATTAATACCTTTAAATTGCAAAATAAAAAACGAGACTGGCATACTCCAGGCGTAATAAACAAAATCGAGCACCAGTCCGAAAACGGCGATGGCGGTGGCTTTTTTCACGTCAATAAACCGTGATAAGTACCATCCAAGTCCGAAACTTGAGCCTGTCGCGGCGGGGGTGACGAACGCACCGAACAGACTTAACAATGCCGCTCGGATCGCTCGAGACAGGCTGATGTGTTCGCCGGCATCAAGGGCGGTCGCCAGAATCTTGATGCGCACGCCAAGCAAAACCCACCAGGCGAGCAAAAATGGAATCACCAATGCCAATTTGGTCCAATTGACATCCAGCAGTTTTTGAAAAGCGCTCGGGTCGAGTTTGTCACCCGTCAAGAGCAGTAAAGCGATTGCACCACCTGAAATGAGTAAGGAAATCAAGATAATTCTGATGGCGTTCTTCACAGCCACCCCGCGCTTTTGTACCAGTTCGCCGTCTCGAGAAAACCAGTCTCGAGGCTGGTTTTGGCGACAACGCCAAGGTCGCGTTCGATGGCGCCGACATCGCAAACCCAGCCGATGGCGGTCAAATCTTTTTGGCGTGATCTGTTGATTAAGCCCACCCGACCAAAGGCGCGTCCAGCCTCGCCCAACTGTGCCGCCATCTCGAGCGCAACATTGGGCAGTGGCAGGGCGCGGTAAGGCTTCTTGTATACCCGTGCCAGCGTCTCGAGGATGCCGTCCCAACTGACGGGGGTGGGGCTGCCCGCAAAGTAGGTTTTACCGCTCGAGTTTTTATTTTCACCGCAGGCAATGATCGCTTCAACCAGATCATGAACCTGAACCAACGTGTATGCCCGGTTGGGGTCGCCGAGCACCGGAAAAAAACCGAATTTGGCGGCTTGATGCGCGAACAAGAAATCCTTATCGTTTGGACCGTAAACCCCTGGCGGGCGCAAAATGCACCACTCGAGGTTGTTGGTTTCAAGCACACGGTATTCGCCCTCGAGTTTGCTGCGTCCGTAGGGCGTGATCGGTTCGGGCGGGTCGGATTCTTTGCGCGGGTGCTCAACCGTGCCAGGACCCGCCGCCGCCAAGCTCGAGATGTACACCAGTTTTGCGCCCGCGTCCCTTGCGCCCACAGCCGCCGCCCGTGTGCCTTCGGCGTTTCCCCACATGAACTCCGCCTCGGAGTTGGCGCGGGTCGCCCCTGCCAGGTGGTAGACGACGCTGCAACCCTCGCTGGCGCTGGCGACATCGGCAGATTTCAGGTCGCCAGCCAGCCGAATCAAATTCGGGTCGCTCGAGGGGCTGGTTTTGCCCGATTTGGGACGAACCAAAACCCGAACCTGAAAACCTTGTTCGAGAAGCGCTTTGCTGAGGTGAGAGCCGATAAATCCGCTCGCGCCCGTAATCAGGACTGTCTTTTGGTTAGCCATACAATGATGACATCGTACAACGTCAGACCGAGACTCGCGTCTGGGTTTGGAAATGGTTAAACTAAACCCGTGAGCATAAAAGCAGACCATTGGATTCGCGCCCGTGCGCTCGAGGGCATGATTGAACCCTTCGCAGACCGTCAAGTGCGCAGTGAAGGCGACGCGAAAATTATCTCTTACGGACTCTCGAGCTTCGGTTACGACCTTCGTGCGGCGCGTGAATGGAAGATTTTTGTCAACGCCTTTCATACTGTGGCTGACCCCAAAGATTTTGACCCTCGTAGTTTTGTTGACTTCGAGGGCGACGAGTGCATCATTCCACCAAACAGTTTTGTGCTGGCTCGCAGCGTCGAATACATGAAAATTCCAGACAATGTGATGGTTGTGGCGGTTGGAAAATCGAGTTATGCACGCGTAGGAATTGTGGCAAACGTAACGCCTTTAGAGCCAGGTTGGGAAGGTCATGTCACCCTCGAGTTCTCAAACACCACGCCACTTCCTGCCCGAATGTACGCCAATGAGGGTTGCGTGCAGCTCTTGTTCTTTGAAGGCGAACGCCCCGATGTCACGTATGCAGATCGCAAAGGAAAATATCAGGGTCAGACGGGTGTCACGCTGCCCAGGTTGTGATGCTCGAGATTGAAATTTTTTACAATCCCAGATGCTCGCGGAGTCTCGAGTTGATGTCGGTCATCAGTGGCAAAGGCACAAATCCTATCGTGTGTTTGATGCGTTTCCTCGAGATGTGTCGTATCAGCGCAATTTGGGCTTTGCTGTCGGTATTTAAACCCGTGTCCGCTTTTGGCAGCAGCACCTCGTGTGGGTAAACGCTAGCAGTATTGCTGGTGATTGGTACAACAAACAAAACGGGTGATAATTCGTTGGCATCGTCGTTGGTAACGATTATTGCTGGACGTGTTTTGGCAGCTTCGCTTGCTAAGGCTGGGTCAAAGTTCACGAGAACAATTTCTCCTCGTGTAAAGTTCATTGGTTTGCCTCGTTA
>JANLWR010000573.1:0-5043 GCA_031364625.1 Deinococcales bacterium
CCGCCAAACTCGAGACGCTGCGCGATCTCCAACATGGTTTCAACACTTTGCGAGCACAATTGTGACCAGTCCAAAACCCGAATCGGCTTCTCAAAGACACACAAAGCGGTCATGGCGGTCCAAGCCAAACCATCGGATTGAATGCCTTGCAACCGAGCCTTTAACAAGGCGTCAAGCTTTTGGGGTACAGCCCTGCCGAGCGGAACACGAAACACCCAGATCACACCCGCTCGGCGTAAACTGCCACCGTCTTGTAAAAACCGCAGCAACTCGAGTGTGTGCAGCGGATGACCTTCGGCTCGGGCGTACAACCAGGCGCTTAAATTTTCGGGTAGAAACTTCGAGTGCAAATGTTCTTGCAGCAGTTCGTCCACCCCCGACGCCTCGAGTTTTGAAAGCACAACACGTGTCGGTTCTGGCGCGTTTGCAATGGCGGCATCTTGGACAAATCCCTCGAGCACATCGGGTTGGCTGGGTCTGGAGGTGATGATGAACTGTATCGGGGCTTGACCGAGCAGCGCACGGCGGTACAGGGCACGTAAACTGCCCAAGTCATCCGCACTCGCATCGTGGGCATCCTCGAGCAGCAATGTTAACCCCCCAAGACGTTTTGCCAGCCGCTCGAGCGCATGGGCGATGGCGTTCCACAAATTGTTCTGATCGTTCAGGTTTGGGGCTTGAGCCACCTGCGCCCATTTCAAATCGGGGGTAATACGCCGTGCGGCTTCCAGAAAAGCTGGATTGCGTTCCAATTCTAAATTCGTTTGGCACAAGCGTAAAACGCTTGCCAACCAATGGCTGCTTTGGGTTGTAAAGACCAAGCCCTTGCCGATTTGGTTGGCAAAAATTCGCAGTGCATGGCTTTTTCCCAGTCCTGCCTCACCCTCGAGCAGCACCAAGTTTGACTGCCCGTTGTCCAAAGAAGCCTGAGCGTGCTGCAATGCAGAAAGAGGAGAAAGTGCTGACACGCCCTGTGGCATTGTAAAAAGTATACCGAAATAATTCAAAATCGGTAGTGTCTTGCCCACAATCCACAGGCATTATTGGCAGGTTGTTAGGGTCTGACCGTCAGCCGACCATCGCTGGTCTTGACCTCAAGTTCTGCCATGCCAAACCCATTGTCGCGGGTTGCCTCAAACTTTTGATCCTCGAGTTTGAAGAGTTAAATGGGCAAGTTGTCAGGCAGTTGTTTTGCTGCGTGTTGCACAATCAAAATATGCACTTCTTGATCGAAAATTCGGTATACAATGCGGTACGGAACAAGAATCACTTCGCGGATGTCAGGGCGTTCAAATTCTGGAACGCTTCGCCCTGAAAGTGGGAAATCTTTGAGGCGTTTCACCGCACCAAGAATGCGTTGCACCAAAAGCAAGGCGTAATCTTCAGAATTGCGTGCAGCAAAATTGAAAATCGCATCCAAATCGGCATCCGCTCGAGAGGTCCAGAAGATTTCGGTCATCGGGCGAAGCGGGCGGCGACAGCATCGTGCGGAATCAAATCTCGAGCTTCGGACTGTCTTAAACCCTCTTCGAGTTTCGCCATGAAGACCAAATGCTCAATGATTTCATCGAGTGTGGCGCTGACAGGAAGAGTCTTTAAGGACTCGAGAATCGTGTCACGGGTGGAAACCTGATTCATAAAGAGAGTGTAGCACAAAAGAAAATCCGTCTCGGATTTTTTCAATAAACTTGGTGCAACCAAAACATTTACGGTCTGACCGTCACCCGATCATTGCTGGTCTTGACCTCAAGTTCCGCCATGCCAAAACCGTTGTTGCGTCTGGCTTCAAAGGTTTGATCCTCGAGTTTTAAGTCAAAGCCTGGCAGGTTGACATCGATTTTTGAATTGCTGGTGCTGCCTCGAATCACAAAGCCCGACGGTGCGTTCAAACCGATCAGTTGCACATTGCCGTTGCTGGTGAACAAACTGCTTTTGGAGTTGTTGGCAAAATTTACCCGCTCTAAGGTCACGCTGGCGTTGCTCGTCTCGAGTTTGAGTTCAATATCATTCGCGCCATTCATACGAATGCTGCCGTTGGACGTTCTGGCGTTGACTTTGCCCGCAATCCGCTCGAGTGTAATGATGTCGTTGCTGGTCTCGAGTTTCAAATCCGTATTCCCCGTGTCTTTGAGGTTGATGCTGGCGTTGGATGTAATTGCCTCAAGATTTTTGATTGCACCAGCCACATCGATCACACCATTGGAGGTTCTCAAACTCAACTCGAGGTTGGCTGGCACATTTAAGGTTAAATTGATGCCAGAATTCCAGGCAAAAAACGGTTTTTTTGCCGTCAGCAACAAGACATCATCGCGCCGCTCGAGGTTCAGGCTCGCGCCGCCTTTGCGTTGGATTAAAAGCTTGGATTCGTTGGACACGTTTAACCGAATAAAACCATTGAAACCGCGCACCTCGAGCCGCCGCAATCCGTTCGTGTCAAAATTTTGCGAATCTTCGACTTCTCGGGGGTTAAACACCGGACTCAAACTGCTGGCATTCCAACCGCCCGCGCTGAACAAACCACCCGCAAAAATCACCGCGCCCCACAAAAGCGCACGCTCGAGCGCTAAGAACTTTAACCAGCCCAGCGCGATCACCGCCGCCAGAAACAACCACCACAAACCGCCAAGCGGGGTGAACAGCAAGACGAGCAGCAGCACGCCGAGCGGCAGCCATGAAGTTTGGGCAGGAAGGGTTTCGGGTTTCATAAGAGTTATTACGAGTTTAGTCGAAGTTCGTTCCCAAAGGAAGCGAATGGCAATGAACAAACCCCCGAGTGGCATCAAAACCGAAGCTTGAGCTTCAAAAAAAGCCCTGAAGCAATAATGCTCAGGGCTTTTTGGTACAGGTGATTTATCTTCTGCCAAATTGTCCAGGTGTGGCTGTCGCCGGTGTGGCGGCAGCGGCGGGGCGTTGCCCAGCTTGACCAGCGTTTGGGGTGTTCAAGCTTTGATCGGTAAACCCAGTGATTTTACTGAGACGGTCAAATTCTTTGGAATCCACCGCCCTCGAGAAACCCATTTCGTAACTGATGACTTTGCGTTTGACCAGATCGGCAAGGCAGGCGTCCATGGTTATCATGCCGACGCTCGCGCCCGTTTGAATCACGCTTGTCAATTGGTAGGTTTTGCCCTCGCGGATCAGGGCGCGAACCGCAGCCGTGGCTTGCATGATCTCGTAAGCAATCACGCGACCGTCGCCGGACATGCGCGGAATGATTTGTTGGGTAATCACGGCTTGCAAATTGTTCGCCAGTTGCACCCGAATCTGAGCCTGTTGCACCTCGGGGAACACGTCCACAATACGGTCAATCGCCTCTGGGGCGCTGTTGGTGTGCAGTGTGCCCATGACCAAGTGACCCGTTTCTGCTGCCGTGACCGCCGAGTGAATGGTTTCGTAATCGCGCATTTCGCCAACCAGAATCACATCTGGCGCTTGTCGCAGCACGGCACGCAAGGCTTTTTCAAACGATTGCGTGTCTTGTCCAATCTCGCGTTGGTTGATAATGCTGGTTTTGTGGCTGTGCGCGAATTCTACGGGGTCTTCGATGGTCACAATATGAACCTTGCGGTTGGTGTTGATGTAATCAACCATGGCTGCCAAAGTTGTAGATTTACCCGAACCCGTCGGTCCTGTCACCAGCACCAAACCTCGAGGTTGGTTGGCAATCGCAACCAGCGTTTCAGTTGGTAAACCAATATCGCCAAGCGGTTTGATGGCGGTTGGAATGAGGCGCAACACACCACCAACACTTTCGCGTTGGTAAAAAACGTTGACGCGGTAGCGTCCCAAGCCCGTAATCTGAAACGAAAAGTCGTTCTCACGGTTTTCTTCAAAATCGCGTTGCTTCTTTTCGGTCATCATCGAGTACATCAATTTGCGGGTTTCTTGCGGGTTGAGCGGGTTCGTCCACTCGCCCGAAGTCCATTCGCCATGAATTTTAAACTGCGGCGGCAAACCCACAGTCAAAATAATGTCCGAAGCGACGCGTTCCACGGCGTAACGCAAGATGCTGGTGATATCAAGTTCGGCAGATGTGTTCATGAAACCTCCAACGGTTCGTAAAGCTTAAACCCAGTTTACGCCTACGGATACCATTCCGACCCCAATTTTGAACAATGAAGCGCTTCTCAAACTCGAGCAGGGTCGGTACGGCGACGCAACAACAGCACCAGCAAGAAGAAAAACGTGTTTGCCAGTACCACCGTCGCCCCCGGTGGAATGCTCAGGTGATACGAGGCGTACAAACCAACCACGCCCGAAACCATGCCGATGCCCGCGCCAAGCATCATCATCGTGCTGACCCTGGTGGTTAATAACCTGGCGGTGCTGGCACTGGTCACCAGCAAACTGACCACCAGAATTGTGCCGACCATTTGAATTGCCAAGACCACCGTCAGGGCAATCAAGACCAACAACAGATTGTTCAACCGGTTGACTGGCAAACCAATCACCTTGGCTTCTGTGGGGTCAAATGCGACCAGCAGCAATTCCTTATTGAACGCCATCAACACCAGCCCAACAAGTACACCCAAACCCAGCGTCAACCAAATGTCGCTGCTCGAGATGCCAAGCGGATCACCCGTCAAGATTCTCGAGAGGTCAACCGCATACGTTTTCACGCTCGAGAGCAGCACCACCCCCAGCGCGAACATGCCAACAAAAATAATGCCAATCGCGCTGTCCTGTTTTAAACCACTGCGCTGGGTGACAAAACCAATACCAAACGAAGTTAAAATTGCCGCCAGCAAACCTCCAAAAAGCGTGTTGGTTTTCAGTAAAAACGCGCCCACAATCCCAGGGAAAACCGCGTGTGCCATTGCATCACCAATATACGAAAGCCCGCGCAAGACCACGTACACGCCAATCACGCCGCACAAACCCGCGACCAGACTGACGCCGACCAGACCGCGCACAAAAAAAGGGTATTGCAGAGGCTCGAGCAGAACATTCATGCGTGAATTCCTCGAGTTTGGTCAATCGTTTTGAGGCTTAAGTGACGGAATTTCCCCAATGATGAATGGATGCTCTTGCCTTGGGTGAACA
>JANLWR010000565.1:0-4406 GCA_031364625.1 Deinococcales bacterium
GGAGAGAAGGGAGCTTTATTGCTTTCTCGAGAAACGAAAATATTGTCTTTTAATTTCTTCAAAGGATTAAATATCTGCTTTTTTAAAAAGGAATTAAGCTCCCTTCTCCCGCACGGCGGGAGAAGCGCCCCAAGCCCGAAGCGATTCCGCCCGAAGGTGCATTTTGGAATCAAGAAGGTGCTGTAAGGGGTAAGAAGGGTCGGGGATGAGCGATCATGCCCGTTAGGTGCACGTTTATGGTCAAGAGAGGGTGGGGCAAGAAAATTGCTATTTTTCGTCTCTAAAAAGCTCATGACACACCCTTTGCACGCCAGAAATTCAAATCAATTCTCCCGCCACCACGCAAGAACGCCTCGAGCGCCAAAGCAGTCACTGCCAGCAGCAACAACCAAGCTCGGGCGCTCGAGTCTTGAATGGGTGCGGCACTTAAATTTGAGGGTTTGGCGCTTCCGAGTTCAAATATTTTGCTTTCACCGTTCACGATTTTGGTTTGCAGGCTCGAGTTGAGGCTGGCGGTGTAACGCCGACCTGCGACGTTGTAAACGCCTGGAACGAGCGCTCGGGTTAAACCTGGGGCGCTCGAGCCGTTCAGGGTCACTTCCACATCGTTGCTGCCTGGCAGGTTCGCGCCGAGTTTGAGGGTTTCGACGCCAATGAATTCCTCGAGCGTGTTGAAGATTAAAACTGGAAAGGCTGGGTTGGAACGCAAATCGCTGTCGAGCGGATGGGCGGCAATGTAGACGGCTCGGACGCCAGGCGCGTCACCGCGTTGAATAAAGGCACTCGAGCCAACCCGAGCCAGAACGCTCCAACCACCGTCCAGCATTTCTGGGGCTGGCACGCTCGAGATTCTGGCACGCACGCCCTCAAGGTTGGCAAAACGCAGCAAACCTGAGGTGGCATCCCAACCGGAGACGACCTCGAGTTTGGGTAGCGTTTGACCTTTGATTGGATTTTGCGGTGCGAGCGGCGCGAAAATAATGTAATTGCCAGCCGGTAAACTTCTGGGCACAACCCCAACCAGCACCATCGCGTCAAACCCCGTGCTCGAGGCTGGCGGCAGGTTTTGCACGGCGGCACGAACCCCAGGCACGCTGACCACGGCGCGAAGCACATCGTCTTGCTCTGGGCTGACCAGCACACGCCCCGCGCCTTGCACGGCGAACGCGCTGTCGTCCAACTCGAGCGCATCCTGATTTTTTGGCAAGCTGAGTTTGTACTCGCCTGGTTCGACTTCAACCTTTGGCGTCCAAATTGCCCGTGCCCCCCCAGAAACCCGTAATGCTTGGGTGGCAATCACTTTTCCCTTGCGCTCGAGTTTGACTTGCACGGTTTTAGGACTGTTGGAGTTGGATTCAATTGCGGCGAACAACTGCTTGCCGCGCACTTGAAACGCGGTAATGCCAAGGTTGTCGCCGTTGCCACGGATTGCATGGAAAAAGCCTGCAAAACCCGTTGGCGGCTCGAGACCCGAGAAGACATGCGTCTCAGCATTGGGCAGCAGTGCCGCCGCCAGTTTGATTGCCCCCTCAAGGTCGCTGCTGGCATCACCCGCTTGCAGTTTCTCGAGGTTTGCACGGGCTTCAGACACGCTAGCGCTGGCGCTGGCGACCACGGTTGCGCCCAAACCCGCCCGCACAATCACCACGCGCCGCGCACCCGCCAGTAATTTTTTAGCCTCGAGCAACGCCACCTCAAAACGACTTGGTTTAACGTCGGTGCTGCGCATCATCGCGCTGGCATCCAAAATGAGCGCAATGTCACGCCCTGGAAGCTCGAGCCGAGGACTGGCGGCGCCCAAACTTGCGGCGATCACGGTTAGGAGTTGCAGCAACAACAAAATGTTTGGCGAGAACCGCGCCTTGCGGCTTGGGGCTTCCTCCCGTGACCACAACCACAAGGCACTGACCGTACGTTCACGCCTTGCCTGCCGAATAAAATGCAAAGCAATCACCACGGGTACAAAAAGTAGACCCAACAAGAACAATGGCGCGGCAAAGGCAAGCATCAAGTATCGAATTGAATGCTACACCTCGAGCATGGCAAAACCGTGACGAAAGATTTTTTGCTCATCCTTTGCACTTTTACGCCCAAACCTCGAGAATGACCGTATGAAGCCCGTTTCCAAAGTTGTCGTGGTCATCAATGACCCCAGTGTGCTCGAGTTGTTCGTTCAAGGTTTTAACCACGCCGCCCAAAGCCTCGAGAATCCGTTCGGGCTGGTGTTCGTCGGCGCGTCGAGCGCAAGCCAGGCTTTGGCGTTCCTCGAGTCTGACGGCGATCTGCAATGCGTGATTCTGGATGACAAGCTGATCGAAGCGGGTGGGTCGCTCGCGTTGATCGCCAAAATCGGCGATGACCGCCCCGAGTTGGACGTGTTCGTTTTAATCAGCAAAGAGCGCGAAGATGAGGTGATTAAAGCCTTGTTCGACGAAGCCGTGAGCGGTTATTTTTACCGCGAGGAACGCGATTATCGTGGCATTTACCGCATCGTCAGCGCCCAAATTGGCGAACGCTTTGAAACCCCGTTTTACGCCGCCCTAAAACATTATGTGCAAAAAGCCATCGATTCCTGGCACACCCCGGGTCACTCGAGCGGCGACAGTTTACGCGCCAGTCCGTGGGCGAGCGACTTTTACGAATTCATGGGCGAACACGCTTTCGACGCCGACCTCAGCGTCAGCGTCAAAAGCCTGGACAGTTTGCTCGAGCCGACGGGCGTGATTCTCGAGGCGCAACAAAAGGCGGCGCGGGCGTTTGGTGCGAAGAAAACCTTTTTCGCCACCAACGGCACGAGCACCGCCAACAAAGTCATTTTTCAAAGCATCCTCGCGCCAGGTGACAAACTACTACTGGATCGAAACTGCCATAAAAGCGTCCATCACGGGGTGGTGCTTTCGGGCGCGAACCCTGTCTACCTCGACTCGAGCATCAATGCTCGTTACGGCATGTTTGGACCGATCCCGAAAAAAACCTTGCTCGAGGCAATCAACAATCATCCAGACGCGGAGGCTTTAATCCTCACCAGTTGCACCTACGACGGCTTGCGTTACGATTTGCGCCCAATTATTGCGGCGGCGCACTCGAGCAACATCAAAGTGATTGTGGACGAAGCCTGGTACGGTTTTGCACGCTTCCACCCCGCCTTCCGACCCACCGCGCTCGAGGCTGGCGCGGATTACGCCACGCAAAGCACCCACAAAACCCTGTCGGCACTCTCGCAAGCCGCCATGATTCACGTGGCAGACCCGCAGTTTGACGAGCATCAATTCCGCGAGAATTTTAACATGCACACCAGCACCAGCCCGCAATACACCATGCTCGCCAGTTTGGACGTGAGCCGAATGCAAGCCGAACTCGAGGGTTTTAAAATGCTCTCAAACGTGCTCGAGTACGCCAAAGAATTGCGCGAAGACATCAACAGCACAAACGTCTTTCGGGTACTCGAGTTAACGGACTTGCTGCCCGAAGCCGTGCTCGAGGACGGGATTCTGCTTGACCCGACCAAAATCACGGTGGACATTTCACAGTGCGGCTACACCGTCGAAGAACTGCAAGAAGTTTTGTTCGAGCGCTACAGCATTCAAGTCGAAAAAAGTACCTTCAACACCATCACACTGCTCCTGACCATCGGCACGACCCGCAGCAAATGCTCGAGGTTGTTCGATGCTTTGGCAAGAATCGCCCGCGAAAAACGCGCACCAAAACGCGCCATCTCGAGTCCGGAAATCCCGCAATTCACCAGCTTAAAGTTTCTGCCTCGAGATGCGTTTTACGTCGAAGGTGAACTTGTACCGCTTTTAGACGACTTTGACCACGTCAACACAGCGTTGCAAAACCGCGTCAGCGCCGACCAGATTGTGCCATACCCACCAGGTATTCCCGTGCTCGTGCCAGGGCAAGTCGTGACGCTCGAGATTGCCCAGTATTTGGCAAGGATGTTGCGCTTGCAAAAACGCATTGAATTGCACGGCGTGGTGTTTGACGGGTACGTGCCGTGTTTGCGGGTGGTGAAACTCGAGGAGGAAAGTGGTTTGAAGGCGTTGTAAAGGGGTTTAGCGTGCCCTCATGCGGTTGTTCTTGGGATTGTGCTCGAGTTCCGCCAGTCCAAGGGCTTCCATGAGCGGTGGAACGTACATTCCGAAACGTCCACGCAAACCTTTTTTAAGACCGTACCAGCCACCCACAGGATTCTCGAGCGACCTGCCCCAAGCTTCGACAGTCCCCTCGGATGCGGGTTTTTGCTCATCGCTGCTGCCTAACGGCATCCAATCGCCGTGTTGCACCAGCATCTCGTGCAGGTCGGTCAGGCAGCGCAGGTGATAACGCAATTGGGTTGTGCCAACCTGACAGACCAAGGCTGGCGGGTCGGCGGTTTCGTCGCGGTACATTTTAAATTCTGCGCT
>JANLWR010000685.1:0-6198 GCA_031364625.1 Deinococcales bacterium
GCTAGCTCAATCTGAATTTCTTTAATTTGTTCCATTTTTTCCTTTAGAGTAAACAAAGTGGGGGTTTTATCGGGAGTATTGAGCTTAAAATTTAAAAATCCTTTGAATGTTCGCATAAACGTTAAACCGTTCATCACGCAAAAAACCGACAAGCGTTAAATCAAATTCTGTTGCCAGTTCAACCGCCAAACTCGAGGGCGCAGACACACTTGCCAGAATGGGAACTCGTGCGGCAACGCATTTTTGTGCGATTTCAAAACCGCAACGTCCAGAGGTCAGCATCACAAAATCCTGGGTTGCAATAAGATTCTCGAGCAGCATATAGCCGATCAATTTGTCCACCGCGTTGTGCCTTCCAACATCTTCCCTGGCGGCAATCAAATTACCATCAAGCGTGAACAATGCCGCCGCATGAATGCCGCCAGTCAGGTCAAAAACATCTTGTGAAGCCCGTAATTTTGCTGGAAGCTTGAGCAAAGTTTTGGCACTTATTTGCACTCGAGATTTTATTTTTTGCAAGCCTCGAGATTTCAGATTCTCGAGCGAAGCCGTACCGCAGACACCACACGCGCTCGAGGTTAGGGTGTTGCGTTTGAACATCTCGAGGTTTGGATTCGTGTGCAATTGTACAATCACGGTATTCTCGAGTTCATCATTTGGGTCATGCGAAATTCTGTAGACATCGTTCGAGTTTTGAATTATTCCTTCACCAAATAACCAACCCAAACACAACTCGAGATCATACCCAGGGGTGCGCATGGTGGTCGTCAAAATTTCATTGTTGACCCGCAACTCGAGCGGTTCTTCAGTCACCAGCACATCGTCACGCTCGAGGAACACGCCGTTCTCGAGGGAAATGACACGGGTTTTGGTTTGAGCTAATTTCATACTGGTCGAGTTTCGAGCCAGACTTTCGGTTTCGCGCAAGTCTCGAGTGCCACACCAACAGCCCAAACCGCCTCATTTGGTGTAATTCGTTTTGCTGGATAACGTGCGCTTGTACCAAAAGGCGACAACCGAATCAAAGCTGTTTCGTCTATCTCAAGTTTTATTTGGTTTTGCACACCAACCCATAATTCCTCGAGATCGTGGGTCATTGGAACGGCAGAACCGAGTTCAATCCAACACGCTTTCAAAAACTTTTCAACCGCTTGTTGTGCTTGTACGCCTGCCACATTTGGCGTTTGAGTTGCATCGAGTTGTTGCAATACTTGAATATCCTCTTCGGCACGTTCGACCCAATTACGCGTGGTTTTTTTCATACACCACCCGTCCATCTTTCATGGCGTGGTAAACAACATCATGGCGTTCTCGTAAACTGTTTTCAAATTCGGAATGGGTATAAACCACAACGTCCATTCCAAAGCGTTTTCCTCGAGCCGCAATCAAGGCATCGCCTGCCAGTTTTAAGGTGCTTTCAGTGGTATCTGGCACAACAATTAAAACGTCATAATCAGAATCGGTACGGTGATCACCCCGCGCTCGAGAACCAAAAAGAATAATCTGCTCGGGATTCAAAGCTGTTGCCATGCGATTCACAACGTCTTCAAAGTTCACTGGTGGTACAGATTTGGATTGTTCACTGCTCATGCTTCACCTCGAGTCTGAGATCGTTTAATCCGCCGCAACACCCAAGGTCACAAGCTCGAGTTTGACGGTAGCATTGTAATCTGGCACGTGACTTTCGTTTGATCGTTTGTGCGCGTCGAGCAAAACATTTCCTTCGGGCCAGTGAACTTGCAGGTTGCTGGGCTGGACAGGTGCAATCAATATTTTACCTCGCAATTCGCCGTAACTCGAGATCAGCTTGACCGCATCCCCATCTTGCAAGCCGAGTTTTGTAGCATCCGTTCGACTGATTAAAATCGCGTCCCTGGTTGCACCATTGAGCGCGTCTTTTTTGGCGTGAATCATGGAGTTAAATTGCTTACCGCGTCGGGTCGAAACCCGAAATTGTCCTTCGGGCAGAAGCTCACGCTCGAGGTTGAAACTCGAGAACACAGCTTTGCCCCCTGGTAACGGGAAGTTCGCGCCCTCGCACAATCTTGCGCCGCCGTATTGGAAGCTGTCGCTGCCATGCTCGAGTTTTTCAATGCCTGCGTAAAACGGTACAACTTTGGCGATTTCTTGCCGGATTTCTTGGGTGCTCGAGAAACCAAGTTTATCGGCAATTTCGGGTTTGACATGTCTTGCCACCTCGAGCAGCACATCCCATTCTGGTCTGGCAGCCGTGACTTTAGAACCCGTTATTTCTGGCGAGAGAATCACTCGGCGTTCGGTGCTGGTTTCGGTGATTCCACCAGGCACTTCGTAACGCGTGGTGGCGGGCAGTAAAATCACTTCTTCACCGTCAACCAGCATTTGCGAACTGAGCACAATGTCTTGATGAATTCGTAACGGCACATTCTCGAGCGAGGCTTGCACGGCTTTGGGGTCGGGCATCACCTCGAGAAAATTGCCGCCAACACTCCAGAGCACGTCCAAATCACCTCGAGCGGCGGCATCGAGCATTTCGGGAGCGCTCAGACCAACCCTTGCAGGAATTTCAAAACCCCAGTGTTGCTCGAGTTCCTTGGCATTTTCTGGCGTGATCGGTTTGCCGCCCGGAAGCGCGGTGGCGTAAGCGCCCATTTCCGCGCCGCCCTGCACGCCCGAATGCCCACGGATTGGCACGAGTCCGCAGTGTTCGCGCCCAATGAATCCTCGAGCCAGAGCAAGATTGACGATGGCGCGAACGTTGTCCTCGCCGCAGGCGTGTTGCGTGATGCCCATGCTCCAAATAAACACCGCCGATTTCGCCTCGCCCAATAACTGCCCCAAAGCTTGCATCTCGAGTTTGCTGCTGCCCGATTGCGCCTCCAAAGTTTCCCAACTTGTGCTTTCAAGCATGGTGCGGGTGGCTTCAAAATTGTTGGTGTGCTCTGCAATAAAACTCGAGTCTTCAAGGTTGTTGTGGAGAATATGTTTTAACGCGCCAGTCAAAAATGCGGCGTCACCGCCAGTGTTAATTAAGTGCGTGCGTTCGACCATGCGTGTGCCAAAAACCGCGCTTTCGGGAATGCTCGGAATCCAGTAACGTTCCATGCCAGGTTCTTTGTACGTGTTGATGCTGATGATTTTCGCGCCCGCTTTGACGGCGTAATGCAGGTATTTGGTGGCGACGGGTTGATTGTTGGCAACATTCGAGCCGATGAACAAAATGACTTCAGCTCCAATCCAGTCGGCATAACTGCATGTGCTGGCTGCCACCCCGATACTTGCTTTCAGAGCCACCGTAGAGGGTGCGTGGCAAACCCTGGCGGCATTGTCGATGTTTGGGCTGCCAATGCCTCTGACGGCTTTCTGCGCGGCGTAGTAACCCTCGTTCGGCATTCCCCGCGAAGTCAGGTAGAACCCGAGGCGGTCTGGACTCGAGGCTTTAATGCGGGTGGCAATGGTTTTGACGGCTTCATCCCAAGAAATGCTCGAGAATCCTGCATCACCTTTGCGACGAATCATCGGGTGAGGCAAACGCCCAAGTTCGCGCAGTTCCGCACTCGAGTGGGTTTTGAGGCTCGAGATGTTGGAGAGTAAATTTAAGTCAAACGGCGGCACGGTGTTTAAACGCAGCAAGCGCAAACGAATGTTGCACAAGTGCGGACCTGGCAGCGTCCAATCGCTTAAACCCTTTGTGCCAAGCGCACAACCATCGCAAACGCCCTCGTTTAAAATTCGCCAAGCCCTGGGCAACTCGTCACGGTTTTCCCACAGGGCACGGGTCAACTCGAGGTAATTGTTCGGGCGTTGCTCGCCAAAACCGAAGGGTTTCCAACTCGCCCAGTGTTTGGGATTCCAGGTTTTCTCGAGTTTCATAAAAGAAGTGTACCTAAAACAGCAGCAATCGCAAGCCACTGAAAAACGCAAACACCAGGGCAATCCGTTCAAACCAAACTTGATTGATGCGATCTAAAATTGGTTTGCCCAAAAAAGCGCCCAGCAGCACGAACGGCACGAGCTTCAGGTCAAACAGCAAACTTTGAAGGTTGATAATTCCCAAATTCAGTCCAAACGGCACTTTAAAAAGATTCATCACCAGAAAATACCAAGAGGTCGTCCCGACGAACTCGAGCTTTGGAAGTTTCATGGCGAGCAAGTACACGCTCATGATCGGACCTGCGGCGTTGGCAATCATGGTCGCAATGCCTGCCAGAACGCCAACACTGCCCGCCAGCATCGGGTTTTTTGGAGGCTCGAGTTGCCCACGGATTTCACGAATGACTTGCAAGATCACAATAATGACCACAATTGCGCCAACCAGACGGTTGATCGAGTGCGTCTCGAGCTTCTCGAGCATGAACCAACCCAGCGCCACGCCAATGGCTGCCCAAGGGAAAATACGCAGGAGTTGCGCCCAATTTGCATGACGCCTGAACATGGCGACCGCCACGATGTCACCAACAATTAATATCGGCAAAATCGCGCCCGTCACAACTTTGGCGGGCATGACCAATGTCAAGGCAATTGAACCAACAATGCCAATGCCCACCAAACCAGTTTTGGACAAACCCACCACCAACGCACTGATTGCCGCGATCACCCAACCGCCAAGCTCGAGGTTCACAGGTTATTCTCGAGCAGGGTTTTAAAGTTCATGTGGGTATTTTGACCTTAAAAACCACAAAATACCAGGGTCTTGATTTTTGCCAAAATCTTTTAGATTGCGGCTTGCTCTGGGTTTGTGCCAGCTTCAACAATTCCGTATGGCTTTCAGTTGCTCGAGTAAGAGCATTGCATCCATGTTGACTGCTCCGAAAACTTAAGGTTTTAACGCTATCAAGGCTTGATATTTGGCTCTGGCATCTCGAGCTTTTTGTTCCATGTCCGAATGCCAAATTGGGACTTCCTCGAGCTTCCAGTATTGCAATCCCAAATCCTCGTGCGAGCCTTGCAATGTACCGCCGATGATTTCGCAGAGGTAAACCATGCTGACAAGCGAGTACAGACCGTATTCAATGTTGGGCAAGCGGGTGTACACGCCAACCAACTCAAGTATTTTCACTTCAAGACCTGTTTCTTCTCGAGCTTCTCGAATTGCGCCTTGTTCGGGACTTTCGCCAGTCTCAACCAAGCCGCAAGGCAAACACCATTTTGAATTATCAATTCGTTTCATCAGCAAGATTCTGCCGCTCGAGTCGAAGATTGCGGCATCTGCACCAACGATTGGTGAAATTGAAAGTTGCCCGAGTTGATTTCGGAATTGTGCGTGAACTTCAGAAGGTGGCATCTCGAGCGCATGACCGTAATATTCTTCGACGAGTGTCATGATTTGCTCGTATCTGGCACGGTCATAAACATCTTTGGTGTAATGAAGTCCCAACCTCGCAATGGCTTTCAGTTGCTCGAGCAAGGGCATTGCATCCAAAATCATTTTGCGACCAGTTCAATCCTGTGCCCATCTGGATCGAACACGAACGCCACCAAACTGCCGCTCGGTGTGAGGTAGGCGGGTCGCTCGAGCTTGCCGCCCGCCGCCAGCATTTGCGCAAGGTCGGCTTCAAAGCTCGAGCTGTGAAACGCCAGATGGTCTGTCCAGTCCAAACCTGGCGGCGTGACGACACCCTCAGACCGCATGATGAACTGCAAGTAAGCATCCGAACCTGGCAGGCTTAAAACGGCACGCTCGAGCTTTTGCGCATCGTCTTTGACGTATTTTTGAAGGCTGCAACCCAAAGCCTGGTAAAACTCGAGGATGCGGGGCAGATCGCTGGTGCTTCTTGAAACATGATGGTAACGGAGTTCCATAGATTAAAGTTTATCAGAAACCAATTTCATGCCAGAATGAAGCCATGCCGCTCAACACTCACTTTATGGTTTCCAAACTCGAGGAATTGTTGAATATTCCCTCACCGACTGGTTTTACCGACACCGCACTAACTTGGATCGAGAACGAATTGCAGGCTTTGGGGGTCTCGAGTCGGCGCAGCAAAAAAGGCGCGTTGCTCTGGACGATTCCTGGTGGCGCTGGAAACCCCCGAGCAATCGCGGCGCATGTGGACACGCTTGGCGCGATGGTCAAAGAAATCAATATATCTGGTCGGTTGCATCTGAGCCGCGTGGGTGGTTACGACTGGTCAACGATTGTTGGCGAGTATTGTCTGGTGCACACCCAAGCCGGCTCGAGCGTCTCTGGCACGGTGGTCACATCCAAACAAAGCACCC
>JANLWR010000713.1:0-2769 GCA_031364625.1 Deinococcales bacterium
TCCTTCTCCCTGCGGGAGAAGGTGGCGCGTAGCGATCCCGCCCGTCAGGTGCGTTTTGGGATCAAGAAGCGCCGGATGAGGGCTTCAGGTGCAATCAATTGATTCAATCTTTTTGCGCGTTAGGGTACTCGAGCATTGAAATTTAATCTGCGGCTTGACCTTCTGCCGCACGAATGGCTGCCCAAACTTTTTCGCGGGTGAGTGGCATGTCAATGTGGCACACGCCAAGCGGTGAGAGCGCATCAATCACGGCGTTCACAAACGCGGCTGGACTGCCAACGTTGGGACTTTCACCGACAGATTTCGCGCCGATGGGGTGGTGAGGGCTTGGGGTGACGGTGTGACCCGTTTCCCAGTGTGGCGACTCGAGACTGGTTGGTACGAGGTAATCGGTGAAGTTGGTGGCAAGGTTGTTGCCGGCTTCGTCGTAAGCAATTTCTTGCATGAAGGCAATCGCAAAGCCTTCGGTCAGACCGCCGTGAACTTGTCCTTCGACAATCATGGGGTTGATGATCGTGCCAGCGTCGTCTATTGCCAGGAAGCGGCGGACTTTGGTCTCGCCTGTTTCACGGTCAACGTCCACGACCGCCACATAAGTTCCGTGTGGGAAAACCATGTTCGGTGGGTCGTAGTACAGCGTTGCCTCGAGTCCAGGTTCGTTGTCGCCAGGGTTGGTGTACGCGGCGAAGGCAACTTCTTTCATGGTGATGCTTTTGCCTGGTGCGCCCATGACCTCGAATTTGTAATCTTTCCACTCGAGGTCGCGTTCGTCCACCTCGAGCACGTGTGCGGCGATCTTGCGGGCTTTTTCGCGTATTTTGCGGGCTGCCAGCGCCAATGCGCCGCCAGCGACGGGCGTGCTGCGGCTGGCATACGTGCCCAGACCGTATGGTGCGGTGTCGGTGTCGCCCTCTTCGACCAGGAAGTTTTGCGGGTCTAAGCCCAGTTCTTCGGCAACAATTTGCGCCCAAGTGGTTTCGTGACCCTGTCCTTGGGATTTTGTGCCTGTGCGAATGATACCCGCACCCGAAGGGTGAATGCGAATTTCTGCGCCGTCAAACATTTTAATACCCAGAATGTCAAAGTGCTTGCTGGGTCCCGCGCCCGTGACTTCGGTGAAGGTGCTGATGCCGATGCCCATCAACTCGCCCTTGGCGCGTTTTTCGGCTTGTTCTGCCAGAAGGTCTTTATAACCAATTCGCTCGAGCGCCACGTCCATCGTGTGCTCGTAATCGCCACTGTCGTAGGTAAAATTGAGTGGTGATTTGTACGGGAATTGCTCTTTTTTAATGAAGTTCTTGCGGCGCAACTCGGTGGGGTCCATTTTCAGTTCGTCGGCGACAATGTCCATCGCGCGTTCGATCAGGTAACTGGCTTCGGTTACGCGGAAGCTGCAACGGTAGGCAACGCCGCCCGGTTGCTTGTTGGTAAAGTACGCGTCCAGATTGGCATACGCCACAGGAAAATCGTAACTGCCCGAGACAATCCCGAACATGCCAGCAGGGTACTTGCTGGGGTCGGCGGCAGCATCAAAAGCGCCGTGGTCGGCAACGGTATTCACTTTGAGCGCCGTCAGTTTACCGTCGTTGCTCGCGCCAATTTCGATGTCCATGTGGTAATCGCGGGCGAAGCTCGAGGTTAGGTTTTCAGTGCGGGTTTCGATCCATTTGACGGGACGTTTTAAGACCAGTGCACCGGCAATCGCGCAGACGTACCCTGGATAAACTGGCACTTTGTTACCAAAACCACCGCCCAAATCTGGCGAGATGACATGAATTTTATCTTCTGGAATACCCAGCACCAAGAACAACGCGGTGCGGTAGACGTGCGGCGCTTGCGAGGTGACGTAAAATTGCAGGCGTCCCATCACATCAAATTCGGCAATACAACCGCAAGGCTCGAGTGGCGCGGCATGAACGCGTGGGAAGACCACGTGTTGTTTGACCACATGATCGCTTGCTGCGAGCGCGGCATCTGTGGCGCTCGAGTCTCCGACGTTCCAGTTGTAAATGTGGTTGGTTTTACTCTCGCGGTCGGGGCGCAAAATCACGTCGTCTTTCATGGCTTTGAACGGGTCGGCAACCACCTCGAGCGGTTCGTAATCGACCTCGACCAGTTCTGCCATGTCGTAGGCGGCTTCGCGGGTTTCGGCGTAGACGGCGGCGACCTCTTGGTACTGGTACAAAACCTTGCCGTCTGCCAGAACCATTTGCTTGTCCAACCCGTGAAAAGTCGGCAGCCAACCAACGTTGTAGGCGTTCAATTCTTTGCTGGTGACGCACGCCACCGCGCCTGGGACTTGCATCGCGGCGCTCGAGTCCACGCCTTTGATGTTGGCGTGTGGGTACGGGCTGTGAACCAGCGCCATGTACAACTGCCCTTTAAGGTTGATGTCGTCAATGTAATTGCCTTTACCTTGCAAGAAACGCGGGTCTTCTTTGCGTTTCATGCTTTTGCCCATTGCAAATTTTTCGGTTGTCGGTGCGGTCATGCGTGTCCTCCTAAGGTGTGATGAGGCTCGAGGGTTGAATTGCAGAACTCGAGGGTTAATCGTCTGCGGCGGCTGGGATGGCTTGGCTCATCACACCTGCGGCTTGTTGGATGGATTTGACAATGTTGTTGTAACCCGTGCAACGGCAAAGGTTGCCCGATAACCCTTCACGGATTTCGTGTTCTGTGGGGTTTGGATTCTGCTTTAAAAGCGCCACGCTGGTCATCAGCATTCCTGGGGTGCAATACCCGCATTGCAAACCGTGCTGATCCCAGAAG
>JANLWR010000582.1:0-1655 GCA_031364625.1 Deinococcales bacterium
TCTTTGCGTTCGTTTGACATCGTTAACGTCATGACCAAAGGCGGTCCGGTCAGTGCCACGGAAGTTTTGGCAAATTACATGTATGTCAAATCCTTTGACGACAACCGACTCGGTTACGGTGCAGCCATCGCTGTGGTGCTGTTTGGTTTTGCACTGGTTTTCGTCATGATGTATTTGCGCCAAGTCATGGCGCAGGAAGACGAGGGAACAGCATGAGCCTAGCCCAACCTGCTCAAGTCAACAAAGTCGTTAAGGATAAACGGTTTCGCAAAGGCGTTCACCCAGCCATTATCGTGATTGTCTGGTTCTTTGCGCTTTTATGGCTTGTGCCAATTGTGGGTGCATTCCTGACCGCCTTCAGAACTTTTGATGATCTGAACGAATTTGGGTTGTTCAGCATTCCAAGGGTGTTCACGCTCGACAATTTTACCAGGGCTTGGAACACCGCCAACCTTGGTCAGTTCATGCTCAACAGCTTTATCATCACCATACCAAGCCTGACTGCCTGTGTCTTACTCTCGAGCATGTGCGCTTACGCCTTGGTGCGGTTTCGTTTTGCCCTTTCACGCCCGTTGTACATGATGTTCGTGGCAGGCTTAATGCTGCCGTTTCAAATGTTGTTGTTGCCCGTTTTTAAACTCTCCGATGACTTGGGTATTTACAACACCTACTGGTCATTAATTCTGATTCACACCGCCTTTCAACTCGGTTTTTGCAGTTTTGTGCTGCGCAACTTTATGCGCACCGTGCCACCAAGCCTGTTTGAATCTGCTGTGATTGACGGCGCAACCGAATGGGTGATTTTCCGCCGCATCGCCTTCCCGCTCATGTTGCCAGGATTGGCTGCACTGGCGACCCTCGAGTTTACCTGGATTTTCAACGATTTCCTCTGGGCGCTGGTACTGATTCAAGACACGCACCTGAAGCCAGTCACCACAGGTCTGGCGAACTTGCGCGGGCAATTCACCACCGATTACCCGTTGATTGTCGCTGGAAGCCTTGTGGCGACCATTCCGACATTGATCGTGTTCTTCGGATTGCAACGGTATTTCATTCAAGGTTTAACCGTTGGTGCCACCAAAGGTTAAAGCTCGAGCATCAAAAAAAATATCTCGAGCTTTGGGTTTTCCAAACACAAAAACAGTTAACTCTTGCTTCCCCTCTCATCCCCGACCCTTCTCTCCATTGGAGAGAAGGGAGTTTTTGTGCTGCGTTTAGGAATTGGCTAGAATTTCGGTTATTTACGTGTGGAATGGATGTTTTGATTTTCTCGAGGTAAAACCAGCAACAATCGAAGTTTCTGATGGCTCGAAACAACCGAATCTCGAGCTTTATGTTTGCCTGTACTTGCCCTGCGAAATGCTAGCGTATACCTATGGCTTTTTTCGTTCCCCGTCGTCTCGAGCGGGTGCAATCTGGGCAGTTGATGCGTTTTGATGAGAGACTTTCAAAACGTGATCTAACTCGAGATTCTGAATTGAACGCTCGAGCCTCCGTCGAGATTTATTCGCACGAGGCACTGCTCGAGCACATTTTGCAACGACCCAACGAACCATCCAACAAACTGTGGGTGGTTTTGAGCGAACCAGGCGACGGTAAAACGCGTTTGCTGCTCGAGTGGGCGAAAATGCAAGCTGGGCAATTGCTGCGCGGCA
>JANLWR010000796.1:0-3839 GCA_031364625.1 Deinococcales bacterium
GAAAGTCATCCGTCTCGGGTTTTGCCCAGGGGGATGTTCGGGGGATGTTGATACTCGATCATGTTGTCAAGCAATGCGAAAAAGACAATCTTTCACCAAAAAATAGTACTTGATCTACACTTTTATTGAGAGCTGCGCTGCTCATCCTTATTGACGCTCGAGAGGTAAAACTCAACGATCTGTCGCCCCGTTGAGTAGAGGGGAATGACCATGCTCTACCAAGATTTAGAAGCCGTACCCACACTCCGTTATGACGAGGCTGTCCCTCAATTTGAGACGCTGCTCTCGAGCGAGGGAAGGGGCTGGAAAAACATCCAAGTCTACACGCACAAGCTTGCTGCCCAACCTGAGCTTGTTGTTACCCCTATTGTCGATGCCCATAGCATTCCACTGATGCTTCAGGGGCAGGGGGAAATTCGCGGAGTCTTAGATGGTCGAAATGTACACGGTCAGCTTTATCCTGGAAGTTTGGGTTTGATGCCATACGGGATTCCGGCTGCGTATCGTTGGACGCAACCGATTGTTGTCGCCCACCTTTACCTGTCCCCAGATTTGACACAGGTCGCTGAAGATTTCAATCTGACAAATTTAGAACGGGTGGAACTTGTCCCAACACCCTTCTTCCACGACCCTCTGATCGAACAACTCTGCTTGGCACTGGTTCATGAACTCGAGACGGACGGGCTACACGGCAGTCTTTACGCCGACACGATGGCACTCGCTTTGACGGTTCATTTGCTGCGCCATTACTCGAGCTTGAGCAGGGTCAACGATATTCACGCTCGAGGTTTGTCAAAACAACAACTGCAGCGCGTGCATGAATTTATCGGTGATTTTCTGGCTGCCGATGTGGGTCTGGACGAGCTTGCCAACCTGACGGGTTTGAGTGCGGCTTCTTTTGCCAAGCAGTTTAAAATCTCGACGGGTTTACCACCGCATCAGTACCTGATTCGGCGGCGGATAGAACGCGCCAAAGAGTTGCTGGGCAGCAAAGAATTAACCGTGGCTGATGTGTCGCAGGCGGTGGGATTTTTTGATCAGAGCCACCTGATTCGGCATTTTAAGCATTGGGTTGGCGTGACCCCAAAAGACTACCGCGAGAGTAGAATCCCGTCCTGAACGACAAAAATGCGAAACGTACAATTCTTGGCAGAAACGTACAAGACAATCCAAGGCACTCATTCTAGACTTCCCTATGGTGGCATGACATCCTTGGTGAATCACGGGTCAATAATCACCAGGCATTTCAATTTTTAGGCAATCAAGGTGCGTGAGTCACGCATCTGGACTGACATCTATCGTCACAATTTGCCGTCTTGGGGTTGCCCAAAACTCGAGAGGAGGAATCCATGATTTTTCAATGAATCATTTTCTCGCAAAAGAATCAACGAAGTCTTCAAGCAGTTCAATCAAGTCAGGAGATTTGTGTATGCAAAACAAACGAATGCTCACCCGCTTCATCGTGATTGGTTTGCTGGCAGCACTGACCACGACAGTCTATTCTGCAACCACCGCCCGCTCAGGCTACCCCGACATTGTGGGGACTTGGGAGACTGTCGTCCCCCCATCAGCGGGCAGCGGTGACACGGGTTATGCCATGCTGACCTTCTTCGCCGATGGCAATATGGTCGAAGTGAATGCCTTTGCCAACCCAGCGACAAGCGCACCAGGACGTGGGGTTTGGATTGGCTCGGGCAACAAGTACCTGCTGACCTTTGTCATTTTCACCTTCGACGATAAAGGCAAACACACGGGTAAAGTCAAAACCTACAATTCGATCACAATGGATGGACCCGATCATTTTACCTGTACCTATACGGCAGACCTGTTTGATCTGGCTGGCAAAGTGACCAAGAACGTGGCTTCCGGCACGTGTGAAAGCACCCGTCTCGAGGTGGAACTGCCTTGAAAGACCGCGCCTGATACTCGAGTTTCACTTGTAAGACTTGTATTTCAGTGTGACACCAGTTTAAGTCGCCATGTCATGGCGCGGCTTAACTCAGGCGTTGGATGCTTCTATTGAAAATGTGCTCTTTACAAGCGTAATTTTTTAACAAAACTGCTTAAACATTAGGAGGATGGGAAAATGATCAAATCTTCGTGGGCAGTGTTACTTTGCAAGTTTAACGACGACTTAACCGAGCCATTTACAAGGGATTACTATGAAGACCTGTTTACAGCATCTGGGGTCGGGTCGCAGAATATGGTTGATTTCTTTCGTGATGTCTCGCACGGAAATTTAGATTTAAGTGATACTCGTGTCTTTGGATGGTACACTTTAAACCAAAAGCGCAGCGAATATACAGGACTTGCGACCCGCAATGACCTTCTCAATTGGGCACGTCAGGCTGCTACAGTCAATGAAGACGACCTTTCACAATACGTTAGTGTAGTTGTTTGCATGAACATACAAACCGACCTTTTCGGCGGCGGAGCCGGTGTTGTGTGCGACAATCTGTCAACCGACCCGCGTCTTCTAGGACAGGAAATGGGTCATTTTTATGGGCTTGACCATTCGCGTGCCGACACGATTGAACCCTGTGGCGACGATTCAACAATAGATTATAAAGATTTTTGGGACGTGATGAGTACGGCTGGGTGTGCGTTTTCAGCCCCACATCCTCGGTATAGTTTAATTGGTCCCGGTCTTAATGCCGCTAATATGGCGAGTCGCGGATGGCTTGACGAGTCGCGGGTGTGGGACATGAGTAACAGGTCATTTAACACAGTTGTGCAACTCCGACCACTACACCGTCGTGACTTACCCGGCTATCTCGCTGCACGGCTCGGAGATTATCTTGTCGAATTTAGGAATAAAGAGGGTTGGGACGCAGCAATTCCCAGACCAGCCGTGCTAATTCACCGCTTTGAGGATAATCACTCGTATATAGTGTCGGCAAACGATGGCGAACAAGACCTGGTGGGAGGTAGTGTTTTTGGGACAGCCATTGAAATCCCGGGTGTACTTTCAGATACTAGGGGCATCGAGGTTCTTGAAATCAATGCAGACCAGCAGTTCGCGAAGGTTCGACTCCATCGCCTTAGCACTCGCGTTAATTATATTGTCCCCGAAGAACGACCTTTTAGAAATCCCGGAGTTGCATGGGCTGTGATTGTAGACAATAATATTTTTCGCATTTCGCCTCGTTCTCCGCTCCTTAAGACGCTTGAACACGTAGCCCTTTATGAAAACAGCGAGGCAATCTCTTCTGTTCAGCTACGAAACGCTGTTAGGCTAGAAGCACTGTCCGCCATTGTCGCTCTTGCCCAAGATCAAATACAAACATTGCAAGCTTTTCGACAACCCACCCCCTCCTCTATAAACAGAGGTGTATGAGGAAGAGCCGAAATCTTATAGCGATTAGTCAGTTTAAGAATTATCTGTAGAAATAGTTGAGCAGTGTAACTAACAATGCACCCAACAAGTCATTCGAGCGGACGGCGCGATAGCCTGCTTGTTATGGTGCTTTGTCCTTTCAAGGTTGTATGCTTTCGCCCGCCAACGCTCAATTCCAAGATGCGCTTGATACCTCAAGCCTTCACCGCCACCACCGACCCTCTCTAGGAATCTGTTGACATAGCAAAATAAAAACTCGAGCGCCCATTGCACAATGCAACATGGGCGCTCGAGCTTCATTTGTGTTTTCGAGGCTGAACTTGATCTTGGCAAAACCCTTATCTCGAGTGATCTGATCGAAGCAACTTCAAACGAATCAAATGGCAGCTCGAGTTCCGATCATCGTGGCTTGCTGCGCCACAACCTTAAACGCCTCGAGCAACGCGGTTGGTTGCCGAACACTGACCGCGCATTTCAAACTCAGTAACACCGCCGCCAGCCA
>JANLWR010000866.1:0-9354 GCA_031364625.1 Deinococcales bacterium
GCTCGGTGAGATCAAATACGTCTCCAGAATTGCTGGCATCTTTTATTTTGAGTGCCTGGCAAGGGGCGACAATGCGTGCCAAAGTCGAGCAATCTCGAGCACCGTTAGATGCTTTTTTTCAAATCGTTTTTTCGACGGTCCTTGTGTCATAAATTATTTAAGGTTTTTTTAAGATGACCAGTCATTTTTAATCAGGAGTAATGATGAAAATCCAAGATTCAGTCGCCCTTGTGACCGGAGCCAACCGTGGCTTGGGACTCGCCTTTGTCCAAAAACTGCTCATTGCGGGGGTCAAAAAAAGTAAAACCCGAAGATGTTGTTAGTCAAGTGCTCGAGGCTGGAAAGACCGAAGTGTTGGCAGATGAATTTTCAATCCATGTCAAGCAAGGACTTTCGCTGCCAGCAGGGACGCTCGAAATGCAGTTGCTAACAACTTCAAATGCTTGATGCAGCAAATGGTTTAGAGACCATCCGGCAGGTACGTGAAAAACGCAACGACAGTAACTGACAGGTCGTTCGCGTTGGTGGAGAGGAATTGCATGAAAGCGTTTACGATCAATCGTTATGGAAAAAAGAATAACTTACAGTTGACTGAAATGCCAGACCCAGTGCTCCAAGAAAATGATGTACTGGTTCAGATTCACGCCGCCGGTGTAAACCTTCTGGATTCCAAAATCAGAGACGGAGAGTTCAAACTCATTTTACCCTATTCCTTACCGCTTATTTTGGGCAATGATGTGGCTGGGGTCGTGACTCGAGTCGGCTCTCGAGTGCAGAGATTCAAGGCAGGCGATCAGGTCTATGCTCGACCAGATAAAGATAGAATTGGAACTTTTGCTGAATTCATTGCGATGAACGAAAATGACGTGGCGATAAAGCCAAAAAACCTCACCATGGAAGAATCGGCTTCCATCCCTCTGGTAGGCTTGACGGCTTGGCAAGCACTGATCGAAAAAGCGAATCTGAAAAATGGGCAAAAAGTTTTCATTCAGGCGGGTTCTGGTGGTGTAGGAACATTTGCAATTCAGTTGGCAAAACATCTGGGCGCGACCGTGGCAACAACGACGAGCACAGCCAATATTGAGTTGGTGAAAAGCCTCGGCGCAGATATTGTGATTGATTACAAAAAAGAAGATTTCGAGACCATGCTGCATGATTACGATGTGGTCTTGCATAGTCAAGACGCAAAGACGCTCGAGAAATCATTGCGGGTGCTCAAACCTGGTGGAAAGCTCATTTCAATCTCTGGTCCTCCCGATCCCGATTTTGCGAAAGAAAACGGTTCGCCTTGGTTCGTGAAACTGGTCATGCGGCTTTTGAGCTTTGCTGTCAGAAGAAAAGCAGGGCGTCTTAAGGTGGGTTTTTCATTTCTTTTTATGCAGGCGAATGGAAAGCAATTGCACGAGATTACTTCTCTGATCGATTCTGGTGTCATACGACCCGTTATGGACAAGGTATTTTTGTTTGAACAAACCAATGAGGCTATGGCTTATGTCGAAACTGGACGTGCAAAAGGCAAGGTTGTTATCAAGGTGAGATAAAAAATCCTAACGGCACGATCAATCCCGGCGAGATGACCAGCCCCGATGGTACTATTCGCATTTGGAATGTTCCCTAATTTTGAAAACCGTTTGCTTCTCGAAGTATTTTTTCAGCATCTCGAGCGCATCATGTGTCATCGAACCATGAACCGCAGGAATTTCATCCAGCGCAAAAAACCTGACTTCCGTACCCTCGAGCAAGTCTGCTTTTGGCGTTCCAGTCCAGTTCCTCGAGACATAACTAGCACCAACATTGTAAATCTGGTCGCCATTTGGGTATTCAAAAAAATACTTTTTTCCTGAAAGCATTCCCAGAAACTCGAGTCCCAAAATCGTGATGTTGGCTTCCTCGAGCGCTTCACGAATCGCGGTTTCCTCGAGGGAATCACCAAGTTTGCATGAACCTCCAATCGTTTGATGATGCCTTAATTTCTTGTTTTTTTCGAGCTATTGTGTAAGTCCTACTTTATTACCTGTCCACAGTATATTGGAAAAGAGTCTTTGGGTTACTCGACGGTCACAGATTTTGCAAGATTCCGTGGTTTGTCCACATCTTTCCCGAGCGTGGTTGCCGTAAAGTACGCCAGCAATTGCAACGCCACCACGTTCACAATCGGACTGACCATTTCGTGCGCTCGAGGGACAAAAATCACATCATCGGCGTGTCTCGAGGCGTCCGTGTCGCCATCACTGACCACGGCAATGACTTGTCCAGACCTGGCGCGGACTTCTTGAATGTTGGAAATGGTTTTCTCGAGTAAAAAGCTGTCGGTGGCAATCGCAACCACGGGCAGGTTTTCGTCGATCAGCGCAATCGGTCCGTGTTTCATCTCGCCTGCGGCGTAGGCTTCGGCGTGAATGTAGCTAAGTTCTTTGAGTTTGAGTGCGCCTTCAAACGCGGTTGGCGCGTTCACGCCGCGCCCGAGGAAAAGGTAATCCCTGGCGTTCTTGTACTTTTCGGCAATTCGTTTAATATTTTCGACGCGTTCAGGCTCGAGGGCTTGTTCGACCAAGCGCGGCAATTCTCTGGCGGCATGAATCAGTTCTGCACCTTTGGCGCTGTCAAGCGTTCCCCTGGCGCGTCCCAGCCAGAGCGCCAGCATCAGCATGGCGCTGACCATGCTGGTATAGACTTTGGTGCTGGCAACACCAATTTCGGGTCCTGAGTGAATGTAGAGCACGTCGTCCACTTCTCGGGTCATGCTCGAGCCTTTGGCGTTGATGACGCCCAAGGTTTTCGCACCGTCTTTTTTGGCTTCGCGTAGGGCTTCCAGGGTATCAATGGTTTCGCCCGACTGCGAGATCACGATTGCCAGGGTGTTTTCGCTGACCAGCGGTTGGCGGTAACGGTATTCGCTGGCGACATCGACTTCGACCGGAATGCGTGCCAGTTGTTCGATCAGGTATTCGCCGACCAAACCCGCATAAAATGCCGTGCCGCAGGCAATAATGCTGATGCGTTTAAAGCTTTTGGGGTCAAGGTTGATGTCCAGGTCAACTTCGCCCGTTTCGTCGCGGAGTCGTCCCAAAAGGGTGTTGGTCAATGCCTGCGGTTGTTCAAAAATTTCTTTTAAGGTGTATGTTTCAAAACCACCTTTCTCGGCGGCTTCGGCGTCCCATTCAATGTGCGTGACCTCTCGGGAAACTTCATTGCCTGCCAGATCGGTGATGCGGTAATCGTTGTCGTGAATCACAACCATGTCGCCGTCGTGCAAGAAAATCACTTCTCGAGTGTAAGCCAGTAGCGCTGGAACGTCGGATGCCAGGAAGTTCTCGCCGTTTCCGACGCCCATGACCAGTGGGCTAACAGTTCTGGCAGCCACAATCTCGCGGTGGTTGGCGTGCGTGACCACCAGCGAATACGCGCCGCGCACTTGCCTCAGGGCGGCGCGTACCGCCTCTGAAAGGTTGCCTTTGTACTGCTCTTCGATCAGGTGCGCCAGCACTTCAGAATCGGTGTCGGATTTGAAGCTGTGACCACTTGCAATCAGGCTTTCTTTTAACGGCAAGTAATTTTCGATAATGCCGTTGTGAATAATCACAATCTTGCCGTCTTCGGTGGCATGAGGGTGCGCGTTGACATCGTTCGGACGTCCGTGGGTTGCCCAGCGCGTGTGACCGATACCGAGCGTTCCGGTTAACGATTGACCTTTTAGGGCATCGGAGAGCACACCGAGTTTACCTGCATTTTTTCTGATCTCGAGGTGGTTGCCAGTGTTCACGGCAACGCCGGCGCTGTCGTAACCGCGATACTCGAGTTTTGAAAGTCCGTTGATCAAAACCTCAACTGCATTGCGGGGTCCAACGTATCCAACAATTCCACACATGAAAACCTCTCACTTGCAATGCACAAGTGTAACGCGGTTTTGACCGCCGAAAAAATGCGCTTGGGCTGCAAAAATGACAGCACTAGCTCGACTCGGGTTTTGAACGACTACTTGTTGTCTTGGCGGTGCTTGTTCCGCCGAATTCCCTGTGTTTGGGTTGTGACCGTTTTACAACGGGTTTTCCCGCAAACACTTTGTGTTGTTCAGATGTTAAAGTTTTTTTTCGCCGTTGTCAGACGAAATTCTGACTTTAAATTTTCCGAACTGTTCGGGCGGGTTGGGTGAACCCGAGAGGCATCCGCAGATGATTCGCTTTTCGCCATTTCTGGCTTATCTCGTTAAAGACCTCTACCTCGTCTCCCCTGCTCGAGTGCTCCTCGAGTGGGGACTTGCGCTTCCCGAATACGGTGTTGTTCGCTTGACCCCCAATCCCTCGAGCTTAAACTCGAGTTTCAAAGATCATACAGCAAGATGAGTGAAGTGTGTAAAGAACGCACAGTTAGTTCGTGCCTAACGGTTTCGATCTGGCAGCAAAAAAGCGCGAATCGTTTTTGAACCGCTCCAAATTCCCAAGCCGCCCTTATTGCGTCCAGTAGACAACGTTCTCTGAATGACAGATTGGTCTACACCGTCACGAATCCAGTTCGGCAATCCATCAGAAGGATAGAGAAAACTTCCATTTACAGGGTTCAAGCGCGTGGGAAAACCCAAACTGAGTGCCGCCACCAAACCCAAACCGAGGATCAAGCCACCGACTGCACCGAGTGCCAATGAGACCATTTCGCTGCTGGTTTGAAAAGCTGGGATGGTGTTGATGTACTTGGCAAGCATCGCAAGTCCAAAACCAACTGCCGCGCCCAGAAACAAACCCAGCAGAGGTTCAACGCCAGCCACAATGTTAATCATGACCCAGGCGAGCATCGCCCCAAGCGCTGCCACCAAGCCTGCCACGCCGCGCCGCGCACCGATAACCACGACGCCAGCCAGCAGGGTCATCATGATCAAATCAAACCAAGTCACGTCCACCAGCCCAGTATAACAAGGGATTGCAGGTCTAGGTGGTTAAAGGCTTAACGTCCGCGAACCGGATAACCCGCCCGCTCGAGCAGTGATTTGGCATCATTGGCTTCATCGAGGCTGGCGAATCCCAAACGTACCGCACCGCCCTGTTCGCGCATGACCAGCACCTCAATGTCTTTGATGTTGACCGCTTCGTTGCCCAAAAGTGTTGTGATACGCGCAAACTCGCCAGGTTGATCGGGAATCAGCACCACCACATCATGAAGTCCTGGAAGCAACGAGCGCCGCACCACCGGCAGACTGTCGCGGCTGCGTTTGCCTTCGGTGGCAGCCTCAAGCAGCAATTCTGGCGTCTCGAGCATCTCCTCGAGCGCCCCAAGCTCATTGCGGTAACGCTGTACGGCTTCGCGCACGGCGGTACGATTTTCGACGACCATGTCGCGGCTCATGCGAGGGTCGCCCGAAGCAACACGGGTCAAATCTCGGAAACCTCCTGCGGCAAGCAGCGCCAGACCATCACGGTCTTCGTGACGGGCAATCAGGCGCGTCAGGGCGAGCGCCGAGAGGTACGGCAAATGTGACACCGTGGCAACCAGTTTGTCGTGCGCCACAGGCTCGAGCACCACAGGATTCGCGCCCAGCGCCGCCACCAGTTCTTGCACCCGCTCGAGCACCGGAACCTGGGTTTGTGAGGTTGGGGTCAGCACCCAAATCGCGTTTTGCAGCAAACTCGCGCTCGAATGTTGCACCCCGGCGCGTTCCGAACCCGCCATTGGATGCCCACCGACAAAACGTTCTTGAATATCACTTGGGAAGCTCGAGATGGCTTTTAAGAGTGGCGCTTTGACCGAACCAACATCGGTCAGAATGCAGGTGGCGGATAAAAAAGGAATCAAACTGTTCAACATTCCAGGCAAAGCCCGTACCGGCACGGCTAGAATCACCAGGTCAACACCTTTGACCCAGTCTCCGACACTCAAATGCGCGGCATCGATCACGCCCAGACCCAAGGCGGTGGTCAGGGTCTCAGGGTCACTGTCCAAACCCAGAATCTCGCGTGCCAAAAATCGTTCTCGGCAGCCCCTGGCGACGCTGCCGCCGATCAAACCAACACCAGCAATCAAAACCCGGTCAAAAAAAATGGTGGCACTCATCTTGCGTTAGACGCTAACACGCACCAGCAAAGGGCGTAAACTGTTTGTATGAATCTCGAGACTCAATTTTTGGAAGCCTTTGCCCGTGGACAATCAGATCGCGCTCAAGCCAGTACCGCCATCGGCAGTAAACTCAAGGACTTAAAACTTGATTTGGAACGAGCGGGTTTAGACTTTGTGGTGGAAACCACCGATTATGACGGCTTGTTTATCAAAACCACCCCGAGTGCGGGCAAACCAGGTTGGTGGACTTACTTGACGACCAATACGACCGCCAACGGTCTGATGTTCACGGTGCGGGCTGGTTTTGGGCAAAAAAACAACCCAGAATTGCACGATGCCCTGCCGGACGAAACGTTTTCAAACCTCGAGGCGGCACTATCGGCGCTCGAGACGGCATTGGTGAAGGGCGTTTATTATTTGGGGTTGTTGAAACGCTAAAGGTCATAAAAGTGAACTTTGCGTTACACTCCACATCACAGACTGATAAACTTACCAAATGGACTTGGACACTTGGAAACCGATCAATCAACTCGCCAAAATTCGGGAACGCATCGAGAAACTGGGGACGGGCACGGGCGTTTGGAGTCCTGCCGCCGATTGGTTTGAATCCGACGATGACCTTATTTTGGTGCTCGACGCTCCAGGCATCGACATGAACACCCTCGAGATTGCCCATGACGGCGCACATGTTTCGATTCGTGGAAACCGCGAGAATCAAACTTACGGCACGGGCTTGACGCTCGAGCGTCCACTGGGCGCATTTGAGCGCGAACTCGAGATTCCACTGGCGGTACAAGCCGATTCGGCTGTGGCACAATACCGCGCCGGACAACTCGAGCTTCGGTTTTCAAAACTGGCTCGTACCATCACAATTGAACCCGGCACGCCACACGAATGAAACGCTTGTTGGTCTTATTTTGCTGCATGTTGTTTTCCAGCGTGATTGCCCAAAACACGGATTTGACCGTCATGCGCAGCAAGCTCGAGGCTGGCGATTTCAAGACCGTGATTTTGCAACTCGAGCCGTTTGTCAAATTAAAGCCAAACGATCCCGACGGGCATTTCTTGCTGGCAAGGGCGTATTACCTGACGGGCGGGGCGCTCAATCAAGCTCGAGCCGAAGATCAGATCAGGTTAGCAATCAAGCTGGTGACGTTTCGGGCTGAGTTTGAATGGCAGTACGGTCTGATTTTGGAGGCTTTGAGCAAAGTCGATCAGGCGCTTTTGCATTTACGCAATTCGGTTTTGGGCGATCCCAGGGGGGTGTCCAACCAAAGTTTGTACCGTTACGCAATGGATTGGGGCGGCGTGGCTTGGCGCAAAGGCGATTTGCGTCAGGCGCTTGAAGCCTTTCAGGCGGCGAACCGCATTGACCCCAGCCAACCCTGGGCGATGGTGCATCAAACTTCTTTACACCTGGCTTTAAGAGAAGCCCGTTTGGCAGAACCTTTGATTGTGCGTTGCCTCAAACTGCTCGAGGCAAACAAGTACGCCGCGAACCATCCCGTCTGGGCTGAAGCATTTTTCTGGTACGGGCAAACCCTGGAAGCCCTATCGCGTTTTAACGAAGCCAAAAGTGCTTACCTAAAAGCACTCGAGCACGACCCAAAATTTGGGCGTGCTCGAGAGGCGTTTGAAAATTTGCGTTCGAAATGATCAGGCATTGCTGGATTTTTCGAGCACACTCGAGTACAAGAATGCGGCAGCAACTGCGCCTATAATCGGTCCTACCCAGTACAACCAGAAATTATCAAGATTTCCACTGACCAGCGCGGGTCCGATGCTGCGGGCAGGGTTCATGGCTGCGCCCGTCAGCGGTCCAATTGCCAGAATATCGAGCGCCACGGTTAAACCGATAAACAAAGCGCCCATTTTTGGTCCTCTGGCATCGACGGCTGTGCCATGAATCACGAATACCAAGAAGAACGTGGTGATCGCCTCGAGAATAATACCGCCAGCCACGGTCATGTTTGGCGCGAGCAACGGCGTACCAAGTTTGGCGGCGGCGACCAGATCGGCGGGCATTGCCTTGCTCAACAAGAACGCGGCGACAATCGCACCCAAGCACTGCGAGACGATGTACATCAAGCCGCGCACTGGGTCAATTCGACCTGTCGCCATCATCGCCACGGTCACGGCGGGGTTCAGGTGTCCACCCGAGACATGACCCGTTGCCGAACCGAACGCCGCGATGGTTAAACCGTGTGCCAGGGCAATGCCGACCAACGTTCCGAGTGCGCCCGCCGCCGTTAAGCCAGGAGAAGCCACAATCGTTCCAGCACCAATAAAGATCAGGGCAAACGTACCAATAAATTCTGCGATTAAAGCTGCCATAAAAACCTCCCCTAAGAAGATTGCTCAGTTTAACCCACTCGAGCCACCTAAGTATCTCACGACTCCATTCTTCCATTCTGCCAAAAACCGCAGAACTCCAGAATTCCGCGTGCGATACGCTATCCGCAAGAACGTTGGTCGGTTTAAGTTTGATGATGGATCGATCAAACTTAAACAGGAGTTACTGAAGTGTCAAGTCAGATTAAAACTCAGGTTAAGTCAATGATGCAAAGTCTGACAACAAAAAAAGGCTCGAGATTGAAGCTCGAGCCTTTTTTGTTGTCTGGTGCTTAAGGGCAGCTTTGTCGTTTATAGCCGCTCATGTTGCCACCTGTCAAACTCAAATCTTTCATGATCGAGTTCATCACCAAAGAATTTGAGAGAGCACAATCTAGCGTTCCAGCGTATTCCGTGTTCAACGCCAGTTTCCCGCGTTTCACGTACTCCGCCAACGGTCCGCACTCGCCGAACTGTTGGCATTCCTCGTTCAGAATCCCATCGAATTTCTCAACCATCATCTTGCCCGTCTTGTCTTTGAGTAAAATCTTGTCAGGACCATTCTTTTGAAAGGCTGCCAGACCAACATCATGGGCGGTATCTGCAACCCAAGCATTAAAATCGAGTTGTTGTTGCAACGTTACTTTGCCGCCTGCGTTCTCATCGTTTTGCAAATTATCAGGCTCGAGCGCATCAAAGCCTTTGTCGGCGCACATTTGCCAACGTGCTTTCAGCAATAACGCCAATGCCCCGGCGGTGGGTGGACTTGCCAAGGGTTTCCCGCTGGCATCAACCCAAGTGTTGTTGACGATTTGCGTTCCTGCGGGTTGAACGGGTCGGTAAGTTCGTCGTGGGGGTTGGGCGCGGGCGCGATACCCCCGGAATATGAGGCAACATCGACCTGCACCCCGGAGGGGTGCCAGATCCGTGCCAGATCCCGTCCGCCGGGTGGTCGTTTGAGTTTGGCTCGCGGAATGC
>JANLWR010000892.1:0-4149 GCA_031364625.1 Deinococcales bacterium
TTCTTGCGAGGGCAAATACTGCTTGAATGGACGACTCGAGACTGAAACCACTCGAGCGCCGATCTTTGGAAGTCGTTCCGAGCATGTGCTGCTCGAGCTTCCAATGGTGCAAACCGCTCACGCCGACCAAGGTTCGTTCCCTGGTTGCGAAACCGATTTGTTCGTGCCAGCCATCACCAGCAACACCGATTGCACCCTCTGCCTGAATTGCGTTCGGGCTTGCCCTTACGACAATGTGGCGCTCGAGCTTCGCTCCCCAATTCGTGAAGCCAGTCAAGCCAGACCCAAAGCGGATTGGGCGCTATTTGTTACGGTCTTAACCTGGGCTGGATTGGTGAATGCCTTTGCCATGATCCCCAGCTTTTTTAGTTTCGCCGCCAGCCTCTCGAGTTTTCTGGGTACGCGCTCAGAGGCGATTCTGCTGGTCGTCATTCAAGGTTTTGGTATTCTTGCTGGTCTTGCCCTCTCGAACCTGGCTGCGAGGCTTTCAGGCGCAAAACTGCGCGATTATGCCAGCATCTTGCTGCCGATGTGTCTTGGAATTTGGGGCGGGCATTACTTGTTTCACTTCATTACGGGTTACGCGACCTTGCTGCCCAACATTGTGACCGCCCTGCAAAATCTTGGGTTGCCACTGGCAGCCCTGCCCAAACCCAGCATCCCTCGAGCCGACGGGATTTTTCCAGTGCAAGTCGTGATTACCTACATTGCGCTCGCCGCAAGTGGGTACGCCGCGTTTCAAAAAGCCAGTCTTGCCAGCAAAGGTGACTCGAGAAGCCTGATTTTGAAACTTTTGCCGCAAGTTCTGGTGCTGCTGTTGATTGCCACGATCACGCTACTTATTTTTTCGCAACCCATGCAAGCCAGGGGGAGTTTGTTGACTTGAGGCTCGAGCATTACCTGATCAAAACCACTTTAAACGGCAGATTCGGGAGTTGCTTCCAAGCCTGTTCTGCGGTCATCACCGCCTGTTGACTGACTTGTGCCAATGCCAAACACGCACAGTCCCCAAGGCTGAGGTTGTACGGGTTGCGTCTGGCATAATAAAAAGCCGCAACATCAGATTGTTCGGCGTCAAACGCCACCACCTCGAGCACATCTTTTAAAAGGTCAAAACGGGCATCAATCGTTTGCGGAGTGTACGTTCCCGAACCGACCAACTTGCCTTTGACTTCGGTGCGGTTCACGCTCGAGATCAGCAAATCACCCTTCTCGAGCGCTTTCTTGACGGTTTCACTGCCAGGTTCTTTCAGAAAAAATGCCATCAGTGCGCTGGCATCTACGACCATTTTTTGGCAGCCTCGGCGCGGCGTTCCTCGAGCAATTCTTGGGTCAGGTTGCGCCCATCGTCCCGAGCGAAAGCCCCGTGCAGTTCTTCGATGATCGCATGGCGGGTGGTAATGCGAACGCTGTTGCCCTCAAGTCGCACGATCAGGGCATCGCCTGGTTTGAGGTTGAGCACCTCTCGAAATTCGGCGGGAATAACCACTTGCCCTTTATCGCCCAGTTTGGCATCTTTGGAAACTCGAGGTGCTGCGGTGAGTGTCATGTTGGGATTGTACAACAAGATGGTGCTTTGTTTAACTTGGTTTGATTTAGTTGAACAAAAATTCTATTCAGTTTTGATGCGATTATTTTTACGTCAGGCTGCTGATTTTTTTGCAGCCCATGCAGACTCGAGTGATTGAAGCATTGTTTGAATTTGAGACAATTCTCGAGTTTCTAAAGTAAAACGCCCCCGCTGGGAGACTGATTTCTGACAAGAGAGCTAAGCGAGAGTATAGGTAAATGGGAGAAGTTGAGGATTTTACAATAATACTCCCTTCAAACTATTGGTTCGTTAATTCCCTACATGCTCGACGTTATACTTTGATTGCCATGAGCTTCATTCTGAAATTGGGATATACTGAGACATGGCATACTTTTTTCTTCTTGTTCGTTCGATGCCAGCTTTACTTTTTGTTCTATTTGTAGCACTGATTGTAAATCATTTCGCTCCTGCGGAAAAGTTTCCTGATTTATTAGGTGTTATTATTGCGCTTTTTTCAGGAGTTACAACACAATATATTAGTAAAAATACACATTCATGGGATCAAAGAGCAAGAAGGCAAGAATCACTACGTGGTTTATATGAAGGCGAATGGAAGTATGTAGAATGGATAATTGATTTAAGACTTTCCTCAAGTCCAATTGAGCGTAGAGGAACTATTAATATTTTTAAAAAAAGTGTAGATGGCATTGATACATGGAGTATCTCTGGCGGAAATAAAACTAGTGGCTGGGTTTCTGAACTAATTTCCGTTCAGAGTGACGAAGTTATTGTAATTGTTTATCACGTAAAAGAAGATCATGACATTGGTCATCCTTGGTATGGATATCTTGAATTAGATCAACCTCTACTAATGCCTGTTAAAAAAGCTACAGGTAAACTTGAAGCTCTCAAGCGACGTTTTTTTCCAAAAACCGTAGATATTGTTGGTTATAATGGCAAATTTGATTCCTTGGGCGAAGATAGAATGGGTTCGATTACAATTTATGAGTCTAACGATGAAATTGAAGCAAGTTTAATAAATAGCAGCTACTCAACATATATGAAGATGCCAAGTAAAATTAGAAAACCTCTTGGACAAACTATCTTTATTCAGAACAGTAATCGCAAATAGCAGACTTTCGAGGATATAAATAGGTAATTTTTTGATTTCTTAAACACATCTTGATTATGATTACCTCGAGAGTGCTGCCGTCACCAACGGCAACTTCGGATCATGCGGACGCAACACAATCTCCACCTCGCACCCCACCGCTTGGGCGTGCTCGAGTAAGGTACTCAAAGTCAAATTCGATTTGAGCGATTCCACCTGCGCCACCCTGGGAGCACTGACCTCGAGGGCTGCGGCAACATCCTTGAAATCTGGTATCATATGTGATACCTTAGACCATGCGAGTTGTTCTTGACACCAACATTCTCGTCGCAGCGTTTGGTTCAAAACGTGGGGCTTCCAACGCCATTCTCTCCAAAGTCGGCAAAGGCTTTTTTGACCTGGCGTTATCTGTGCCGTTAATGTTCGAGTACGAAGATGTTCTCAGCCGTTCCGAATTTGCCTTCGATCCAATCCAAGTCAACGCCGTGCTTGATTACCTGGCTGCCGTTGGCATTGAGCAACAAATTCGGTTTTTATGGCGACCCTTCTTAAAAGACCCAAAAGATGATTTGGTGCTCGAGTTAGCCTTCAACGCTGGGTGTACCCATATCGTGACGTTCAACATCAAAGATTTCAAAGGTAGTTCGCAACTTGGAATCCAAGCCATCCTACCCCGAGATTTTCTCGCCCTGATTGGAGGTTCAGCATGAGTGCATTAAGTGTTCGTTTGCCAAATTCCTTGCACAAAAACCTGAAATGGATTGCCGAAAAAGAAGGAGTGAGCATCAACCAACTGATTGCTTCAGCCGTCGCCGAAAAAGTCTCAGCGCTCGAGACTGAAAGCTATTTGCAAACCCGTGCCGCTCGAGCCAGCCGTGAAGCCTTTGATCGGGCGCTTGCGGCTGCACCAGATGTTGAACCCGAACCAGAAGACCGCCTGTAATGGTTTTGAAGGTTTTGAACTTGGGTTTTAGGCAATAAAAAACGCGCCTCTTCTGGGCGCTGATAGATGAAGAATATCACGGTATGCAGTATCAGTCAACAATATGCACTCGAGTCGTGCCACGCGATCTCTTTTGACAGCCCCAACAAAATCTCGAGCCACCAGCAAACGCCAGTGGCTCGAGTCTGATCTCAATTCTCGAGTTTATTTATTCCAGTTAAACCCAGTCTTGCCGTAACTTTCTAACTTGTTGCCCACAGGCAAGAAATACCCATAACCCGCTTCGGTGCGTGAAGCCCAGGATTCAAACCAATCGCCAAAAGCGCCGATCAAATCGGCTGGAATGTCCTGCTCGAGTTGGTACGCCTTCAAGCTCGAGGCGATCATGGCGTCAATCTCGGTGCGCTCCAAACGCACTGGGGTGCTGAGTTGTGCGCCCGTCGAACCTTGCGGCAGGTTGAAGGTTTTAAAGAGTGGATTCTCAAAGATTGGTGCGGCGGTTAAATACGCCTCGAGTTTGCTTTGATTGCTGCCAATGACGATGGTGTTGTTCTTGTTGACGAT
>JANLWR010000601.1:0-6651 GCA_031364625.1 Deinococcales bacterium
TTTGAAGCTGGCGAAGTCCCAGTTGGCGCGGTCATCCTGCACAGGGGAGAGGTCGTCGGAATCGGACGCAATCGCAGCTTTGAGCATTCCGACATGACCCGACACGCCGAACTCGAAGCCATCCGAAATGCCAGCCGAAAACTCGAGACGCCGTACTTAACCGAATGCACTTTGATCGTCACGCTCGAGCCGTGCTTGATGTGCCTTGGCGCGATTCTTGAAGCCAGAGTAAAGCGTGTGGTTTTCGGTGCAGCCTCGAGCAAGAACGGGGCATTGGGTGGTGTGATCGACGCCACTCGAGCCGATTGGTCGCACCAAATTGAAGTCAGAACTGGTGTGCTCGAGAAACAATCGAGCGCATTGCTAACAAGGTTTTTTGCGAATACTCGAGCTTCCAAAAAAGTTTAAGTCGCTTGGTTTAACAGCCACGATTTTGCGGTTTCGACAGAATCAAAAAACCGAATCAATTTGTGATTTTTATGCTCGAAAGCCAATTCACCAAATCGTTCACCGTAAACCTCGAGATTATTCACCACAATTGCAAGGTGGATTTGATAGTTCGTGAACTTCTGAAAAAGTTCCCCAGCAATGCCAGAGCGCAGGTCAAAAAATTCTGGTGAAAGTTCGCTTTCGGTCAGCAACAAACCGTCTGCACCGTAAACCGCGCCTACCGCATCAGACACATCACGAATTGACAGGATGCGGATATTCACTTCGGAAGCAATCACGACTCGAGCTTCAGGATTCACAAACCGATTCTAAACGAATTCCTCGAGATTTCGATTGACGCACGATTGGAGTAAACTGGGCGCATGTTACGAGCGCTCGAGATCAAAAATTTTACCGTGTTTGAAGAAGCCAAACTCGAGTTTAGCCCTGGGTTGAATGTTGTGATTGGTGAGAATGGTACGGGAAAAAGTCATTTGCTAAAACTTGGTTATGTCATGATGCAAATTAATTTTGGGTTAGTAGCTATTCCTTTTGCGGGCGAACACTGGATTGCAAATCAATTGATATCTATATTTCATGTTGAAAAATTAGGCAACTTGCTTTCATTTCAAAATAAAAAAGAGACTTGTATTATTAAAACTTTCCTTGGTCAAAATTTAGATAAAAATGAACCCAGTATTCGTTTTGAATTTGAATATAATTATAGTTTTCCACTAGGACAGTCTATAAAAAATATCCCGTCTAGTTTTTTGACTATTCGTCCGTTGTTTATACCCACTAAAGAAATTTTATCAATTTTTTATGGATTTTCAGCCGCATTGCGAAATCGAGAACTCGACTTTGATAACACGTATCTTGACCTTGCTGATGCTTTAGCCCTTACTCCACTTAAAGGCGAAGCAGCCGAAAAAGTAAAACCCTTAATTGAGACGCTCGAGAAGCAAATGGAGGGCAAAGTTGTTGTCGAAAGTGGGCGTTTTTACATTTCTACAGACAATCAAAAGCTCGAGATGCCGCTTGTTGCAGAAGGTATTCGTAAAATTGCCATGCTTGCGTATTTGCTGATGAACGGCAGCTTGCAAAAAGGCACAACACTTTTTTGGGACGAACCCGAAACCAATTTAAACCCAAAAATGATTCGACATCTTGCCGAAACTCTGGTTGTTCTCTCGAGCATGGGAATTCAGATTGTGCTTGCTACGCACAGTTTGTTCTTGTTGCGCGAGTTGCAAATTCAGTTGGCATTAAATCCAAATGTTCCTGCCAATTTCTTTGCGTTGGAACGTGAAGGGAAATCTGTCAAGGTTCAACAAGGCAATTCGATATACGATGTTGACCCAATTGCTGCTTTGGAAGCTGATCTTGAGCAAACTGATCGTTACCTCGAGTTGACCTAAATTATGACCAATTTTATTGAAGGTTTGATTTCGTTTGATTTTCCAAATGGTTTTGTCGTTGATAAGTTGGATGGAACGGATTTTTATTCAAAAAATTTTAAAACCTTACAATTAATGAAATCTGTAGATTTTGTAGCATTTAATCCAGATACAGCCGAGTTGTGGTTGCTTGAAGTCACAGACTACCGTTCCAGTACGGATAATCCGACTGACGGAGTTAACGAATTGCCACAGAAAGTTGTATCAAGTTTAGCTTGCTTAATGGCAATGCGAGCAAATTCAAAATTGGAGAAAGAGCTTAAATTTGCTGAAGATGCGATAGTTCGGATAAGGCTTAAGGAAAATCAGTCTAAAATCAAACTCAGGGTAGTGTTACATCTCGAGCAATCAGAATTACCTTTTAATCAATCAAGTGTGTCTAAGAAGAGGTCTCCACGATTTTCTCGAGACCCAAAGAGCTACCATGATTTATTAAAAAAGAAATTGAAACCAATTGACCCGTATCCAATATTCTCAACTGTGGCAAAACCCCGTGGCGTGCCTTGGAAAGCAACGTTTCTTGAAAGCAAAGTTAAATCAGATACTCAAGATTCTGATTGAATCTCGAGCCTCAAAAAAGGCGGGAAGAAAACTATTCTTCCCGCCTTTACTAACCACTATTTGCTTTCCCTCACACGTTTTTTTCGATTGGCACACCAACAATATTGCCCCACTCCGTCCAGCTTCCGTCGTAATTGCGCACGTGCTCGTAACCCAGCAGGTATTTCAGCACAAACCAGGTGTGGCTCGAGCGTTCTGCAATGCGGCAGTAGGCGATCACGTCTTTGTCTGGAGTCACGTTTTTGCCGCCGTACAACGCGGTCAGTTCGTCAAAGCTTTTGAATGTTCCGTCTTCGTTGGCGGCTTGTGACCACGGGATGCTTTGAGCGCCTGGAATGTGTCCGCCGCGCAGTGCGCCTTCTTGTGGGTAGTTGGGCATGTGGGTGACTTTGCCGCTGAATTCGTCGGGGCTGCGAACGTCCACCAGTGCGCCAGTGCCTTTATTGACATCGACCAGGTGCTTTAGAACGTCGAGCGAGAAGGCGCGGATGCTGGCGTCGCGGTATGGCACAACATACTTGCCTGCGGGGTAAGTCACAACTTCGGTGGTGGTTGGTTTGCCGTCCGCAATCCATTTGGCGCGTCCACCGTTCATGACGCGGGCATCTTTGTGTCCGTTGTATTTGAAGAACCAGAAGGCGTAGCACGCCCACCAGTTGTTTTTGTCGCCGTAAAAAATCACGGTGTCGTCGTTACTGATGCCGAGGCTCGAGACGAGGGCGGCGAAGGCTTTTTCGTCAATAAAGTCGCGGATGTCGTCGCGTTGCAGGTTGGTGTGCCAGTCCATTTTGACCGCGCCTGGAACATGCGCTTGCTCAAAAAGCAAGAAGTCTTCGTTGACTTCGATCAGTTTGATGTTTGCATCGTTGTGATGCTCGAGAACCCAATCGGTGCTGACCAGAACTTCGGGATGAACGTATGACATGCTTTTTCCTCCGTTGCCTCGAGACTCTCGAGTTTGAATTGATTGTTTTGCCCGTATCGGCGGCAATGTTATCATGCGCTGTTCGGGAGTTTTGGGGCTGTCATTTAAATTACAAAATTGATAAACTATTCTCGAATCGGTTGCTCGGGTTAAGATGCGTGTTGTGCGCGTTAGTGACCGAATCGAACAAGAACTCGAAGACCATCTTGGGGCGTTAACCCGTTTGGGTGGCGGTTTTCATTCGAGGGTTTACCTTTCCGAATCGCGGGATTCGGTGGTCAAGGTCTACCGCAAAAGCACCGGAATGCACAAGCTCGAGGCGGCTCACATGGCGCGTGCTGGACTTGGTGCGTTCGTGCTCGGCACGTTGGAACTCGAGGGTTGGGATGTGCTGGTGATGCGGCGTTTTCATGGTGCGCCGTTGCAAGCCCAAGATGTGATTACGGCACTGCCAAACCTTGGAAAATTCTTGCGCGAATTGCATGGTCACATGGCGAACCCGATCAACCAAGACGCGATTCAAACTCGCCTCGAGCGGTTTCATGGCACTTTAGATTCTGTGCCTGAACGACCTCAACTCGAGCCACTTTTTCAAGCTGTTCACGCGGCGCTCGAGAATAAGGTTTTTGATGGTGTCGCCGGCTTGTGTCACCTTGACTTGTGGCACGCCAACGTCTTGTTCGCTGCGCCAGACAACGTTTTAATTGTGGACTGGGCAAAAAGCACTTGGGACGATCCTGCCAGAGATTACGCGCTCTTGATGACTGGAACTTTTGATACCCTACAGCCCGAAATTGCAGTCAAATACGCCCTCGAGTTGGCTCGAGCCGAGTCTGAAAGTGTTGCATCAAGGCTGCCAGCCCAGGTTGCCCTGACCACCTTGCACGACTTGCATTGGTTTACTGAGCGTGACGAACCCGCGTATCACAGCAATTTCGCGGAGAAATTAAAACGGGCGTTGTTGATGCTCGAGAGGGTTTAAGTTCTCAAAGAATTTGGCTGTTGTCGCATCTCGAGTTTTCGTAAAAAACGCTGTTCTGTAGGGGTGAAGCTTGTCTTCACCCTTCCCACAAAATGAAGCCTTTTTTAGATTCCAGTTCATCGTTTCGACTTGGTTTTCGTGTTACCCTTGACCCATGAGCCTGACCGTCATCAACCATCCGCTCGTCCAACACAAACTCGCTCTCGTCCGTGATGAACGCACTGGCAGCAAAGATTTTCGTGAACTCGTGACTGAAATCACGATGCTGATGGCATTTGAAGCCATGCGGGATTTGGAACTCGAGGATGTCGAAATCACCACGCCCGTTCAGGGTGCAACGGTCAAAATGCTTTCGGGTAAAAAACTGGCTTTGGTTGGCATTCTTCGCGCTGGTTTGATTATGGTGGACGGTATCTTGAAGCTTGTGCCTGCCGCCAAAGTTGGGCATATTGGCACGTACCGCGATCCCGTCACGAAACAACCCGTGCGTTATTATGCAAAACTGCCGAGCGACATTTCAGAACGCCGCGTGTTTATTGTTGATCCAATGCTGGCGACGGGCGGCAGTGCCGTCGATGCGATTGCGGAACTGAAAAAGGCTGGTGCGTCAAACATCAAACTCTTGAACATCATTGCCGCACCAGAAGGCGTGGCTCGAGTTCTGGAGGCACATCCCGATGTCGAAATTGTCGTGGCGGCGCTCGATTCGCACCTGAATGATCACGCGTACATCGTGCCTGGGCTTGGCGATGCGGGCGACCGAATTTACGGAACCAGATAGGGCGCACCGTGAGAACTTCCCTCATATTCTCGAGTAGAATCCTATCGTGACTGAGTTCTTAAAAATGCTGGGCGTTTCTGGGGCGCTCGAGGTTGGGTTGCTGCCTGTAATGGCAATTTTTATCACCGCGATTCTGGTGACATGGTTTTTTGTGCCCAGGGTGCGTGATTACGCGGTGGAAAAAAGTTTGGGCGATAAACCCAACGAGCGGCGTTTGAACAAAGAAATTCTGCCGAATTTGGGTGGTTTGACCGTGTTTGCTGGCGTGATTGCGGCTTTGATTGTGGCGATTGCGCTCAAGCCACTGATTTTGGCAACCGTCAACGTGCAAGTTTTAGCTATCGTGTTGGGCGGTGCAATTTTGGTTTTGATCGGTTTTATCGACGATCAATTCGAGTTGCCGAGCGTGTTCAGGCTTGGCGTGCAATTTTTGTGCGCGGGTTTGTTGGTCGTGAACGGTATTCGGATTGACATTACTTTTTTACCGCTCTGGGCAGACACCGCACTGACGCTTTTTTGGGTTGTTGGTATCACCAACGCCGTTAACTTGCTCGACGGTATTGATGGCAACGTTGGCGGCTTGGGCTTTATCAGTTCCATTTGCCTGCTTGCCCTCAGCGCCCAGTTTTCAACTCGAGCCGCCGCCACTTTAATTCTGGCGGCATTGGCGGGCGCTTGCCTCGGATTCTTGCGCCACAATTTTAATCCCTCGAGAATCATTCTGGGCGATGCTGGCGCAACTTTTATTGGTTACACGCTGGCAGCCGTGTCAGTTCTAGGTACGGTTAAAATCGCGGCGTTTGCCAGTTTGCTCGCTCCCGTGGTGATTCTGCTCGTACCAATTATCGACACGACCCAAGTTGTTGTTAAACGCTTGATGCGCGGTGTGCGTCCCGACACCCCTGGCAAAGACCATTTGCATCATTTGCTGTTAAAACGTGGTTTTGACCAACGTCGCAGTGTGCTGATTTTGTGGGGTGCAACCTTGTTTTTTAACGTGGTTGGTATGATTTTGCAACATGCCAGACCCATCGTCATCATTGTGACCGTTGTTGGTGTGGTCGTGATGCTGGCTTTTGTCGCCCAGGTGCGGCTTCGAGAGGTCAAACTCGAGGCGAAAAAAGCCGTTGCCAACCCAAATTCTTAAACTCGAGTTTTGAAGGAGTGTGAAGGTATTACGTTAAAACGTGTGGTGGTGGCGTTTGGAACGCGTCCGGAGGCAATCAAGGTAGCTCCAGTGATTTTGGCGCTTCGGGATAATCCGTCGCTCGAGGTGAAAGTCTTAAGCACGGGGCAGCAACGCCAGCAGGTCGAGGATGGTTTAAAGATTTTTGGCATTGTGCCTGACGATGATTTGCAGGTCATGACCGAGCGCCAAACGCTGCCTGGTTTGATGGGTAAGATTGTACCTGCCGCAGCCGAAAAATTGCGTGAACTGAAGGCGGATTACGTCTTGGTTCATGGTGTCACCCTCACGTCTTTTGCGGTGGCATTGGCGGCATTCTTCGAGCAAATT